>CAUCSW010000028.1 GCA_958445555.1 uncultured Clostridia bacterium
CGGAGAATCGGCGGTCATCGAAAACTCCGTCGCTCATAATAACGAGACAATAAAGAAACTCAGATCCGACATTGAGGAGCTTGCCGAGTCGGACGGAGATGTCAGAGCGAAGATTGAAGAACGCAAGGAGCGCATCGAAGCCAAAAACAGGCAAATAGCCGAGCTGAACGGCGAAGCGGCCGAGATAGAATCCGAGCTGAACGGACTTATAGGCAGAGGCGAAGCCGCGTCAAAGCGTATAGAGGAGCTTTCGGCACAACTTAACGAAACCGCAAAAAGGATATCCGATCTGCGCGTGGAATCGGTCACCGCACGGTCGTCCGCCGCCGAGATACTTGCAAGAAAACAGGCTGCGGAGGCGGCAAGGGCGGAAGCCGAAAAGAATTCCGAAAAGGCGGAAGGAGAAAGACAGGAGACCGAGAGCTACCTGAATGAGCTTGAGGAGACCGAGAATTCCTGTCGCAATTCCCTTGCCGGTTACGAACTGAGACTCAAGGCGAGGACGGATAAAAAGGATAAGGCTTCGGAGGCGCTTTCGGCTGCGACCGCGGCTGTTGAGGAAAAGCGCCGCAGGGTCAAGATACTGTCTGACCTTGAAAAGAATATGGACGGGTTCGACAACTCGGTAAAGCAGGTCGTAAGCAGAGCAAAAGCGGGACTTCTTTCAGGTGTCGTCGGGACCGTCAGCAGCGTTATATCGGTAAAGAACGAATATGCGGTCGCAATAGAGACCGCCCTCGGGAACGCTCTTCGCAATGTCATTGTCGAGACCGAGCAGAATGCAAAATCCGCGATCGAGTACTTAAAAAGAGAAAAGGCGGGCAGGGTGACATTTCTCCCCGTTGCCACAATAAAGGGAAGAGAACTTGACGGGGCCGACGGGGTCGAAAACTGCCCGGGCTTTGTGGGCGTCGCTTCGACTCTGGTGGATACCGACGGGAAATACAGAGAGATCGTTTCCTCGCTGCTCGGCAGGACGGTGATCACCGAGGACCTTGATTCCGCGGCGGCGATAGCCGGCAAATACAGATATAAATTCAAAACCGTTTCCCTTGACGGACAGGTCGTGAACCCGGGCGGCTCAATGACGGGCGGCTCGCACATAAAAGGCGCAGGCATTCTTTCAAGAGCGGGAAATATAGCGCGTCTTAACGAGGAGATAGCAGAGGAAGAAAAGAAGATCGAGGAGCTTACGGCGGCATTCGAGGCTGCGGCTGCCGAGGTCGCCTCAAGCGAGGCTGAAATACTGTCTGCAAGGTCGGCACTGACCACCGCAAACGAAGATAAAATACGCGCCCTCGGAGAACTGCGCAGGGTGGGCGATCTTGCCGATGCCGCAAAGGCGGATATAAAGCGTTACGACGATGAGATATCCGAACTCGACAGGCGTGCCGAAGCGCTCACGGCGACCGCGCTCAAAAAAGAGTCGGAAATAAACGACACCGAGGCAGTCGAAGCCCGGCTGCGCGCCGAAGCCGAAAAGGAAACGGGGGGCAGGGATTCTCTGTCCGCCGAGCGCAGCGCGACCGCAGAAAGACTCACATCAAAGCGGCTTATGATAGCGGAAGCGGTGAAGGATGCCGAATCCTATACCGAGACTATGCATATGCTTGAGTATTCGGTCAGAACGAGCGGCGAAAAGAGCGCCCGTATGAAAGAGCAGATCGAAGAACTTACCGCAGAGAACGGCAGTCATGCCGCAAAAATATCCGAGCTTGAATCGGAATCCGAGGAGCTGCGCAGCCGTATAAACGGTATATCGTCGGAGATCGAAGCGCTTATCGGCAAGCGAGATTGCTTTGACCGCGACAGCAGGGAGCTCCGCACGGGAGAAAGAGAAAAATCCGAAAAGAAGGAACGCCTCGGCGGCGAGATCGCGAGACTTGGGGAGCGCCGCGAGACCATGATGCGGGAGTTTGACGATATAGTCCGCAGGCTTTACGACGAATATGAGCTTACAAGAAGCGAAGCCGAAGCCATGGGCATCGTGATCGAAGATGCCGCGGCTGCCAAGCGCGAGCTTTCCGAAATTCGCTCAAAGATAAAATCCCTCGGAAGCGTAAATGTGTCGGCGATCGAGGAATATAAGGAGGTCAGCGAACGCTATACCTTCTTAAAAGGCCAGCTTGACGATGTGGAAAAGTCGAGAAAAGAGCTCGGCAGACTCATAGAAGAGCTGACTGCGGATATGAAGATCAAGTTTACCGACGGCCTTAACAGGATCGGCAGAGCTTTTTCGGCGACATTCCGCGAGCTTTTCGGCGGCGGCAGCGCAGAGCTCCGACTTACCGATCCCGAAAATGTGCTTGAAAGCGGGATCGATATATCGGCCAAGCTTCCAGGAAAAAATGTCCCGAGTTTGGACGGACTCTCGGGCGGCGAAAAGGCGCTCATAGCCATTTCCATATACTTTGCCATAATGAGCGTAAATGCCCCACCGTTCTGTTTCCTTGACGAAATAGATACCGCGCTTGACGATATCAATGTCGACAGACTGGCGGCTTATATGAAAAACCGCGGACTTAACACGCAGTTCATATGTATCACCCACAGAAGGGGTACAATGGAGGCAGCGGATATGCTCTACGGAGTTACCATGCAGGAAAAGGGTGTCACAAAGCTTCTTGAGCTTGATGTGGATGAGCTTGTAAAGACACTCAATATCGAAGACAGATGACAGCGAGGGGCGGGGGACGCTTCGCTCCTCGGCAGGGAAAGGATATTTCTATGGGCTTTTTCGGTAAGATCGGCGAAGGCTTAAAAAAGACAAGAGCGGCTGTCGGCAGCGCAATAGGCGGACTCTTCGGGAGGTTCACAAAGGTGAACGAAGAGCTCTTCGACGAACTTGAGGAAACACTTATCAGCTGCGACATAGGCGTTGAGACCTCAATCTCGCTTTGCGAAAAACTTCGAGAACGGGTCAAGGAGGAAAAGGTCACCGAGCCCGACCGTATCAGAGAAATGCTCAAAGAAGAGGTTGAGCTCCTTCTTTCGGGAGACTGCTCGCTGAAGCTTGATACCGTGCCGTCGGTAATATTGGTCATAGGCGTTAACGGCGTGGGCAAGACAACTTCAATAGGCAAACTCGCCGCGCATTTTGTCTCACAGGGTAAAAAGGTCACCCTCGGTGCGGCTGACACCTTCAGGGCTGCGGCTATAGAGCAGCTCACGGTGTGGGCGGAACGCAGCGGGGCGTCGATCGTCTCCGCAAAGGAGGGCACCGATCCGTCGGCGGTGATCTACGATACCGTCGCGGCGGCAAAGAAAAACGGCTCGGATATGATCATCTGTGACACCGCAGGCAGACTTCACAACAAGAAAAACTTGATGGATGAGCTGGCAAAAATGTCAAGGATCATCAGGCGCGAACTGCCCGATGCGGCGGTGGAAACACTGCTCGTGCTTGATGCAGCGACCGGTCAGAACGCCGTGAATCAGGCGCGAGAGTTTTCAAAGGTTGCTGATATCACGGGCATTATCCTCACAAAACTGGACGGTACCGCAAAGGGCGGTATAGTGCTCGCCGTTAAGGGAGAGCTGAACATACCCGTAAAGTTCATCGGTGTGGGCGAACAGGTCGACGATCTCCGCCCGTTTGATGCAAAGGAGTTTACCGAAGGTCTGTTTGCCGACGATAGAGAGGTCGTATGATGAAGTTTTTTGTAGCAGCCAAAAACGGTCACAAGGTTGAGGAATTTAAGAGGATATTTGAACCGCTCGGAATAGAGACCGTGTCCGAAGGCGAACTTGTCGGAGCGGGGCAGGCACCCGAACCGGAGGAAACGGGAAAGACCTTTTCGGAAAATGCGCTTATAAAGGCGCGGGCGGGCTGCCTTTTTTCGGGATTGCCCACCGTGGCGGACGATACGGGCCTTTGCGTTGCCGCACTCGGCGGAGCGCCGGGCATCTATTCGGCGCGTTATGCGGGTGTCCACGGCGATTCGGCAGCCAATAACGAAAAGTTGTTAAAGGAGCTTAAAGAAGTCCCCGAAGGCGAGCGCGATGCATACTTCGAATGCGCGGTCGCCTGCGTGTTTCCGGACGGAAGAGAGTTTGTCGTGACCGGCAGATGCGACGGGAAGATAGCCGAGGAAGCGGCGGGAAACGGCGGCTTCGGATATGACTGCCTGTTTGTTTCCGAGGTCGGCAGATTTTCTCTCATAACGGGAGAAAAAAAGGACTCGGTCAGCCATCGCGGCAAGGCGCTTAAAGCGTTTTCGGAAAAAATAGGACAATACATCGGAGAGTGAAAAAATGTTGAACAGCAGACAGAGGGCTCAGCTGCGCGGACTTGCAAACGGCATTTCGCCCGTGGTAATGCTCGGTAAAGACGGCATGAGCGAGCAGATAACTAAGCAGACCGACGAAGTGCTTGAGGCGCGCGAGCTCATTAAGATAAAAAGGCTTGAAAGCTGCCCCTGCTCCGCGCGGGAGGCGGCGGAGGCGATGTCGTTCAAGTGATAGGCGGCGTAGCCGTGCTCTATCGAAAGAGCAGGGAAAAGGTACCGAAGGATAAGCGCATCAAGCTTGTAAAATAAGGGGAACAGAGTTTGAATACCGTTATTTTCGGCGGGAGCTTCAATCCCGTACACAACGGGCATCTTGAATTGGCAAGAGCGGCGGCAAGGCTGCCTAAGACAGACAGAATTCTGATACTGCCCGATTTTATTCCCCCTCATAAACAGGTGGGGGACGATTTTGCTTCCGCGTCGGAACGACTCGAAATGTGCAGGATATTGTCATCGCTTGTTGAAAAAAGCGAGGTCTGCGATATTGAACTGCGCCGCGGCGGCAGGAGCTATATGTACGACACGGTGACCGAGCTTGAGTCCCTTTTCCCCGAGGATGATTTTTTTCTGCTTGTGGGCGGGGATATGCTCGTGACCCTTGACAGTTGGTATAAAAGCGAAGAGCTGCTGAAAAAGGTCGGGATAATCGCTGCGGGGAGAGGAGACCTCCCGAAAAAAGAGATCGATGCCGCCGCAGAGGAACTGAGGCAAAAGGGCTGCAGAGTCATAAGCCTGCCCGACCGTATCACTCCGCTTTCGTCCACCGAAATCAGAGCGGCGATAACGGCGGGGGAGTCGGGGCTGCCGCTGCCGACCGGTATAGAAGAATACATCAATGAACACGGACTTTATAAGAGGAGATGACGGATTTGACAGACAGTCAGATAGTTGAGATCATCAAAAACAGGCTTACGCCCAAAAGATTCAACCATTCCCTTGCGGTTGCCGAGGAGGCAAAAAGGCTCGCCCGAAAATACGGTGAGGACGAAGACCGCCTGTTTACCGCGGGATTGCTTCACGATGCCATGAAGGATTCTTCTCCCGAAGAGCAGTTGAAATTGCTTGACGAAGATGGTATAATGTTATCCGATATCGAAAAGAGCGCAAAGAAGCTTTGGCACGCGATAAGCGGCGAGGTGTTTGCAAGGCGCGTCGTCGGCATTGAGGATAAGGAAATACTCTCGGCGATAAGATATCATACCACCGCAAAAGCGGGAATGACAAAGTTTGAAAAACTCCTGTATGTTGCCGATTTTACTTCGGCTGACAGGGACTATGACGGAGTCGACGCCGTAAGGAGCGCCGCAGACAGAGACCTCGACGAAGCAGTGGAGGAAGGACTCGGCTTTACCGTGTCCGACCTTGCCGGTCAGCGCAGACCGATCCATCCCGACACCGTTGACGCGTATAACGAGATCGTACTGAAAAGGAAGCCATGGAATGAACGAGTATAACAACAACCATCCGGAAAATAATGAAGAGGGCAGAAACCGCCGCTCCTCCGATCGCCCTGCCGAAAAGGAATCGCTCAGGATGTTTTATATGACCAGAAAGGGCAGAGCGCTCAGAAACTTCAAACGCAAGAAGAAAATAATAACCGTGCTGACTTCAATCGTGCTGGTCATCGCAAGCATTGCGACCGTGGCGCTTGGCGGTGTCGTCATTGCGCTTGATAAGAAGATGTTTGCAGGCAACGCCTCCATGGGTACCGGATCGGAAAATGCGGATGCCGCTTCAAAGTACGGCGAGGTCGAGTATAACGAGCACGAGGGCGTGAGCTACATTCTTGTTGTCGGTATAGACAATAAGGATCAATACGGTTCGTCCGCAGCTCTCAATGTCGAGGGCGGATACCATGCGGATGTTATAGCCGTCGCCTGCCTTGACCACAAGACCAAAAAGGTTAATGTTATGCAGATCCCGCGCGACCTCTTTATAGGCACCGATATCCCCTCCAAAAAGATCAATGCGGTCTATGCCTTTCCGAGAGAGGGAGAAAGCAGCATAAACGCTCTTCGAAGAAGACTTGCAGGGTATCTCGGCATCAAGATAGACCATTATGTGATATTTACCGTTCAGGGCTTTATGGATGTTATCGACGCCCTCGGCGGACTTGACATCTATATCCATCAGAAAAACGGTATATATATAACCGACCAGTTTACATATAAGGATTATAAGATCGGTCCCGGCTGGGTCAAGCTTAACGGAAATCAGGCGGCGGGCTTCGCGAGAAAGCGTCACGGAACAAGAGAAGAGGGCTATGTCCTCGGCGATCCGGACAGACTTGAGGCTCAGCGCATTATGTATGTTTCACTCTTTAAGAGACTTCTTAATATGTCAATGACGGAAATGTACAGCGTCGCGACAAAGTGCTGGGACGATATTGCAACGAGCATGACCGTTCAGGATATAATCGGTTATGCCCTTGAGGTCAAGGGACTGAAGCTTACCGATATATCGGTGTGGGGAATGCCCGGTCAGCAGTTGTCTTACAGACACTATGACGAGAGCTATGCCCTGTCCTATTATTCGGTGCATAAGCAGGAATATGTGGATATGTGGAACGAACATATGAACCCCTACGGTGAGAAGATCACGGTTGACGGTATAAAGGTCCGTGAGCTCCATGCCGAGCTCGGAGTGCCTTATGAGCCCAACTACTTTGAAGAGGGCGGTTCTCTCGGCGAGATAGCCGACCGCTTCAATCAGAACTGAAGACGGACGGATGTGTCCCGTGACCCACGGTGAATGTCCGAACCTCAAAAAAGGAGAAACTTCATTTGACCGCAAAAGAAAAAGCGGCGCTCGCAATAAGAGCGCTGGACAGTAAAAAAGCACTTGATATATCCTGCACGGAGGTGGGCGAGCTCACGGTCCTGGCGGACTATTTCGTCAACGCCACCGCCACTTCGTCGACCCAGGTCAAGGCACTTGCCGACGAGGTCGAATTCCGCCTCGGCGAAGCGGGAGAAAATCCGCGCCATACCGAAAAGGCAAACGATTGGATACTCATAGACTGCGGAGATGTTATAGTTCATATCTTCGGCGCACAGGCAAGGGAATTCTACGCGCTTGACAAGATGTGGAGCGACGGTAAGCGCCTGGATATAAGCGAGTTTTTGGACGACGGTGAGGATAAATGAAATACGATCATTCGGCAATAGAGAAAAAATGGCAGAAAAGATGGGCTGACGCGGAAGTCTTTAAGGCAAAGGACGAGTTTGACAAACCGAAGTTTTACGGACTTGTTGAGTTCCCGTATCCCTCGGGCGCGGGTATGCATGTCGGTCATATAAAGGCTTACGGAGGTCTTGAGGTCGTGAGCAGAAAGCGCAGGATGCAGGGCTATAATGTACTCTTCCCGATTTTTTTTTTTAATGATACGGCGACCACCGAGAACTATGCC
>CAUCSW010000029.1 GCA_958445555.1 uncultured Clostridia bacterium
AGCGTGCCTTTGCTTATTATTTGTCTTATCACACATGAGAAAGCAATGGGCATGGGAGATGTATATCTCATGGCAGCCGCAGGGTTGTTTCTCGGAATGCAGGGTGCTTTGGTAGCGCTTCTAATTGGACTAATAACAGGCTCAATCGGCGGACTTATCCAGAAGCACCGAAGCGGTGATTCAGTATTTGCATTTGGTCCATATCTCTCCATAGGGATTGCTGTTGCAGCTTTGTACTCAGAGCAGATCGGCTCATGGTACATGGACTTTACTGGTCTTAACGAGATGATGAACGAAGCACGTGCTCTTGCCACCAAAAGAATGGTCGCAGAAGCAGAAGCTCTCGGTGCGGATGCTATTGTAAATATTCGCTACGCCTCCTCTGCTATAATGCAGGGTGCGGCAGAAGTTATTGCTTATGGTACAGCGGTTAAGTTTGCAAAATAATTTTACGGTGCCGCATTTTGTCAATGCTTTTGCACGTCAATGACTTGAAATATCTATACTTTTGTGTTATAACAGACTCAACATGCCTCGGCTTGAATATTTATTTTGGAGTGTGCTGTTTGAAAAACACCAACCTTTTGGAGATTGTACTGTAAACGAGAGGTTTGCAAATACATTCTCGGCAATCCTCTCGTATTTTGAACGTCAACAATTTATGAAAGGATTTAACAATGAACAATTTGACGATACGTTTAGAAACAGAAAAAGACTACAGAGCAGTTGAAGAACTTACACGCGAGGCGTTTTGGAACGTCTATAAACCGGGCGCAGACGAGCATTATTTCGTCCATACGATGCGCTCTCATCCCGACTTTATCCCCGAGCTTGCATTCGTTCTTGAACTTGACGGCAAGGTCGTCGGCAGCATTATGTACACGAAGGCTTGGCTTGAGGATGAGAACGGAGAGCGAAAGGAGATACTTTCCTTCGGGCCGCTTTGTGTTGCGCCCGAATACCAACGGCAGAAGCTCGGCAAGATGTTGATCGAGCATTCCTTTGAGGCAGCACGCAAAATGGGCTACGATGTAAACATCAATTTCGGCAATCCGGGCAACTATGTCAGCCGTGGATTTGTGAGCTGCAAAAAGAAGAAGGTCAGCTTCGTGGCGGACGGCAACTTCCCAACGGCACTTCTTGTTTGTGAGCTTGTGCCGAACGCGCTTGACGGCAAAAAGTGGATGTATATTCCATCTACCGCCGCCGATTGCTGTGAGGACACTGCTGCAGTCGAAGCATTCGACGCAACTTTTCCACCAAGGGAAAAGAAGTGGATGCCGAGCCAAGAGGAATTCTATATCTATAGTCATTCTTCGGTCGTAAGATAAACGTAAAAACCGCTGAGGTTTCGCAAGATTCCTCAGCGGTCATTTTTTATCTCTTTTTATATATTACAAGTTCGGGGTTTTCGCCGTTTTCTTCGTATGTGCAGACGAGTAAAAAATCCATATTGGCAGCGATGCCAAAACATCTATCACCGCCAACTTCACACTCCAGTTGACTGCCAAGATAGGTGGCACTATCATCCAGAACTTTTCCCTTTTGCCCGTTTGGGAGACGATATTCAAGGTTGATGTATCCGCCCACGAGCGCATTTAGCTTTTCAACCTTTGGCATTCCTTCAATATGTAAATCATTAAATTCATTGATGAGCTGCTTCTTGAATTCTTCGAACTTTTCTGCTCCGCCGAGGTATTTATACTTTTTCCAATAATCGAGTTTTGGAAGCATATCCTTCATATACGCACGAGCCTGCTCAGAAGAAAAGTGCTCATTTGCCATATTCTGCACGCAGACTTCTATTAAATCGTCCATATTATGATACATATATTCACCGTCTGCATAGCACCATTTGCAGTATTCTTCATTGAAAAAGCCGTCTTTTTCGCGACTGGTATTAGAGTCTTCAAGAGGCATACCGCAACATTGACAAATTAGTTTTTGCGGAGAGCCAAGAAGTGTGTTGATAGATACATCAAATAGTTTTGATAACAGTTTTAATGTTTCGGTATTCGGCGTAGTTTCACCATTTTCCCAACGAGAAACAGCCTGACGGGTTACGAATACTTTTTCCGCAAGTTCATCCTGCGATAATTTGTTTTTCGTTCTAAGTTCAAGGATAATATCTTTTGTTTCCATATGTTTTACCGCCTTTATTTACTGCGACTATATTATATCAGTATAATGGATAAATAACAAGCAACTGACTGTTGCCCATAATTATTGATCATCATACTTAAAGAAAAATACCGAGAAAAACCTTTTACCGTTCTTCTCGGTATTCATCTTTTGGGACTTGTCTTTGCTAATACCGGATAATTCAATGCATTATATGTATTTTCTAAATTACTTCCTTATCAGGTGTCAGCATTTGCAAGTCCGTTTTTTCTGTTTGCCCGCCTTGCGGCGAGTGATATGTTTCGCGGCGGCATTCGGCTTTCCGCCGAGCGGTATCGGTCTCGGTGAACGGCGAGCTGCCTGTTTTCTATCGGCCTGCCTGTTCGAATGTGCCTTTGGCGGCACCGAAAAGACCGTATTTCTTTTTTATCCTTTCGAGTGTTCCGCCTATCGGAGAAGAAAGCACTAGCAGAAATATGAGATTCGACACCGCATATTCAGCCGTTACGGGCAATGCGGAGGCGATAACCGCAACATAGCGCGGGATATTGAAATATCTGTCTATCCATATTACCGTCCAAATATCCATCATCATCGAAAACAACACACCCGCAAACAATCCGTAAGCGCACAGAGCGAGCTTGCTTTTTTTGAGCGGCTGTGACATAAGACCCGCTATGAAGCCTATCACGCCCCACGAAAGCATTTGGAAGGGCGTCCACGCTCCCTGGCCGAAATAAAAGTTTGAGATCAGCGCCGACAGAGAGCCCACCAAAAAGCCCTGTTCGGGTCCCAACCAAATTGCTGCGATCACGGTGATCGCGGTCACGGGCTTGAAGCCCGGAACAAAGGCAAAAACGAAGCGTCCCGCTGCCGAAAGGGCAACCATAACAGAGATTACCGCAAGCTCTTTTGCCGAGGTGTTTTTGCGTTCGAACGACAGGAAAATAAGGCCGACCGAGATAAGCGCGAGGGCAAATGATATCCATGCATAATGCTTTTCGCGGAATAAAAGAGCTCCTCCGATGACAATGGCGGGGGCGACGATAAACGGCAGAACATAGAAAAGCGTCTTTCGTACGGCGGTATTCATTATGCGTCCGCCTACTTTTGACCGTTGAGGCTGCAAAGTGTCACGACATCATCCGCCAGAACCGCTCCTTCGTAGTATCCGTCGGCTATCCTGCCTGCCGCAGTCGTATAAAATGCGTTTCCGGAGAAAAACTTTTTCGGCGTATCCGAAGACACGATCTCTCCGTCGAACAAAAAGGCGCAGCGATCCGAATATGCTGCGGCAAACTCGGTATCGTGTGTTACCGTGACAATCGTCATGCCTTCATTCTTCAGATCAGACAGAAGCCTTGACAATCTATTCTTACCGTATGCGTCGATCCCTTTGGTCGGCTCATCGAGGAACAGTAATTCGGGCTGACCGAGCAACAACACGGCTATAGCAGCTTTTTGCTGCTCGCCGCCGCTCAGATCATACGGATGTCGGTCAAGTATGCTTATGATGCCGAGTTTTTCCGCCGTCTCTTCGATCAGGCGCTCGGCTCGCTCCTTTTCATACCCCATTGATCTGCACATTCCGTCCATTTCGGCCCTTACGGTATTTTCGGTAAAAATGTTGCGCGGGTCCTGCGGCAGTACCGCTATACCGCGGCGATATAATTCTCTCTCCTTATAAGAGCCGAGCTTTTTTCCGTTGAACCTTACCGTTCCGCCGTAAGGCTTCAGAATACCCGAAAGAACGCCGAGAAGCGTGGTCTTTCCGGCACCGTTACCTCCGAGGAGACAAAGGTGCTCTCCCTCATAAATATTCAGCGAAGTGTCTTTAAGAATATCCACCGAGTCTTTTTCATAACGGAACCGAATATCCTTTGCCGACATTTTTGTGTTTTTCTGTTCCTCTTTGCGGGAGTGTGCTGCACCTAACGCAATATCGGGTGTGCCCGATACTGATTCAAAGGCGGGATCGGGCGCTGCATTAACAGCGGGGGTGGGTTCTGCATTAAATGTGAAGGCGGGTTCTGCACCGACGGCGGAATAGGGTGCCGCACCGGCGGCGGGGCCGGATGCCGCATCAAATGCACAGTCAACTGCGGCGGCCGCTCCTTGGGGCAGCGAACGAATCGTATTTTTGAATGTCGACATTACATATCTTTTTCCCTCACGCACCGTCAGCGGGCAATCACCCTTTTCCCCGAGTGCGCGAAAGATTTCCGCAGCCGACGGAAGTGCATAGATCATAGGATGATCTTTGCGGTTGTCAAAAAATGAGGTGAAACGGCGCGGTGAGCCGTCAAAGGCGAGCTTTCCTTCGTCAAGCATTATGACACGATCTGCGATAGGCAGTATTTCCTCCAAACGATGCTCGACAATCAAGATCGTCATTCCGAGTTCGGTATTCAGTTTTCTCAGTGTATCTGTAAATACCGATGAGGCTATGGGATCAAGCTGAGCGGTCGGCTCGTCCAGCAGCAACAGTTTCGGACGCATGACTGCCGCAGCCGCAAGATTCAAAAGCTGCTTCTGCCCGCCCGAAAGATCGGCGGTATTCTGCCTGAACAGGGTCTCGATACCGAAATATGCCGCAGTCTCACAGACGCGGCGTCTTATGACATTTGAAGGCAGTCCGAGATTTTCGAGTCCGAACGCCAGCTCGTGCCACACCTTATCCGTGACGATTCTGTCCTCGGGTCTCTGATGCACAAAGCCTATTTCCGCGCATTCTTTCCTCTCGTCAAGCTCTTCCCTGTTTATGCCGTTAATAAATATACTGCCGCTCATTTTGCCAAAAGGAGCTATGCACCGTTTGAGCAGGCTTAGCAAGGTGGATTTTCCGCATCCCGACACGCCGCAGACCGCAACAAATTCCCCCGCACCGACGGTGAAGGATATATTTTCCAGTGCCGATCGCTCGGCGTCCGGATAGCGAAAGCTTAAATCTTCGACCTGCAGAAACGCCATTTTATATCCTCCTTAACATCAAATACGAACGGAAGGAACGATAGAATGAAGAACGCCGCCGCAGCGGCCGTCGTCAGAGCGTCCCACCGAGCTGCCGTGATATGCGGATAGAATGAAAAATCCAATCTGCCGCAAGCGCCGGCCGCGATCGTGATTCCGTCGGCACAGGCGATCACCGAGCAGAATATGCAGTCCCTTTTCATAAAACGGAATAGAGCAAATGAAGTGCGTCCCTTAAGGCCGTATCCCCTGCTCTTCATTGAAGTACCCATATCTATCGCACCCTCAATCGACTGTGTGACAAGGGCGGAATATGTCCTCATCGAAGCGCGAAGTCTGCAGAGCCAACCGTCGGCGGCATACAGACCCATGGTCTTTTGTGCATCTCTTATCATCCTTGCGCGTTTCTTAAAAAGCGGGACCGATCTCAGTGACAGTGAAAGCAGCAGAGATATCTTCGGGGTCGCCTTTCCGAAAAGGCAGAGCAGCTTATCCGAAGTCATTATCTCGTTAAAACACCTGAACCAAAGTACCGCGGAAAGCAGCATGACCGCGACACCGACGCCGTAAAGGGTCGCTTCCAATGTAACGGGTCTGCCGTTCAGTCGGAACAAATGGGTAGCGCCCTTGTGAACAAAGAGCGGATTTGTGATAACGATGAGAGCAAAAAGAACAATATCAAAGACCGTTTCGCCCCACCGGTGGCGTTTTCCCCTGCCGAGCACCGCTGCGAAGGCGATACCGCCCGCAAGTGAGGACAACTGCAGTGCGGGCGAAGAGGAAAAGACCGATGTTAGCAATACCGACGCAAAGTAAAAGGCAGCGGTAACAGGATGAAGGGTATCGAAATATCTCATTTATGCCGCCTCCTCTGTTGCTCTTGTATTTGTCGCGGTCGGCGAGGGATCGTTCAGGCAGTGAATAAGATGTCACGCCATAGCTTTGCCGACACTTTTTCACTTGTAAAGGTGCTTTATGACGCACCGTCTTTCTGGCAGCACCGCCGCGCCGAAGGCGCGGCAACAACTGCATTTATGATTCATAATTCACGATTTATTATCTATGACTCATAATTCGCAATCCGCGATTCTGCAGGCAACATTCACGCCCAGACAAACCAGCAGAACGCATAGCCCGAAAGCACCGCGGCCGCAGTGAACGGGACACCTATTCTGAAGAAGTCACTGTTCTTAACCTCGTACCCGTTCTTTTTCAATATGCCTATACCGGCAATATTGGCACTCGCTCCGATCGGAGTTATATTTCCGCCGAGTGTGGCTCCTATGAGAAGACCGAAATAGAAGAGGTTCGGATCGCATTCCATTGAAGCGGAGATCGCGGTAACGACGGGAAGCATTGTTGCCACATACGGTATATTGTCTATAAACGCGGATATCAGCACCGAACCGAAGACGATTATCGTGTACATAAGGAATCGACTGCTTCCGCCGAATTTTACCATTATGTGACTGATCTCGTCAATAACTCCCATATTTTCAACACCCGCAATTACTATGAAAAGGCTTGCGAGAAGCAATATGGTCTGCCAATCGAATTCACCTATTGCATTTTTAAGACCTGAGATGTTTTTATTCTTTATTATTGACCAGGCCACGGCACAAACCGCCACAACGGTACAGATCAGACCGTTTGTTATTTCCGGCTTATTTTCTATAAACGATGCCGCGATCAAAAGTCCCACCGTAAGAAGGAGGAACACAGACGGCATTATGCCGTTGACCTCGGTGCGTTCTTTTATCGATATTTTTTCACGGTGTTTTCTGAACAGGAACATTATTATGGGAACGGTCGCGACCGCTCCGAGCTGCACTGCCCAAAAGATTCCCGGCTTACCGTTCATAAAGAAAAAGTCATTGAAATTCATATCCGCTGCGCCGCCGAGCATTATGGATGTTGTATCGCCCACAAGGGTCGCGGCACCCTGAAGGTTCGAAGATACCGCGATGGCGATTATCATCGACACCGGTGAGATCTTCAGTTTTTTGGATATTGCAAGGCCGACGGGTGCGATCATAAGCACCGTGGCGACATTGTCTATAAATGCGGAGATCAGACCGGCAAACAGAGACATTGCGACCGTCGCCGTCATAATGTTAGGGCAGACGGACAATATCGCATCCGCAAGGCGGTTGGGCATTTTAGACTCGATGAAATATGATACTGTTATCATCGTGCCGGAAAGCATAAGGATGATGTTCCAATCCACGGCACCGAACACATTTCCTATCGGGAGGAAGCCGAATACCACCGTGATAACGGCAGAAACAAGCGCGACATAACACCTGTACTTCGGCAGGGCGATCATCAACACATAAGTGAGAGCAAAAGCAATTATGGCAGGTATCATTTTTCTCCTCTGTAATAAACATTCCTATTTTGAGTCAGTGTTTTATGCACACCTACGAGCCGAAATACCGAAATCATAATTAACGGACATCGCCCGCATTTAATTATAAATGACGGCAGTTACAAAAAGAGCGGCTTGTACAACTCTGTCATCGAGCATTTCTCGGAGCAATATAACAATGAAACCCCC
>CAUCSW010000030.1 GCA_958445555.1 uncultured Clostridia bacterium
TGTCACTTATATCCACTCTTAAAAACTGCTTCCCAAGCATAAGCTTTATTGCTGAGGATTTGGGGTATCCGTCACAAGAGGTAATACAGCTTTTAAAGGATTCTGAATTTCCCGGCATGAAGGTGTTGGAATTTGCATTTTACGCTAATGAAGACAGCGCTTACCTTCCACACGCTTATAATAACAACTGTGTTTGTTATACAGGCACTCACGATAATGACACCATAAAGGGTTGGCTTTCACAATTAACCCCCGGTGATTTAAAAAAGGCCGAGGATTATCTTGGTCTTAATGAACACGAAGGGTATGTTTGGGGGACTATCCGTGGCGGTATGAGCAGCGTTGCTCGACTTTTTGTGGCGCAAATGCAGGATTATCTCGAGCTTTCTAACGAGGCAAGAATCAATATTCCGGGCACACAAGAGGGTAATTGGCGTTGGAGAATGCTACCCGACCAAATTCCATACGGTTTAAGCGATAAAATAGCATATTTAACAAAGCTTTATAATCGTTAAATTTTAACAACACCCCGCACAGAACAATATCTTCGTTTACTGTACTGCGAGCAGGATAATGTTCTTAACTCATCTCGTCATCGAGAAATTCATTATTACATAATTTACATCTAAATTTATTTATGCTATTAAACTTATCCGCGAAAAAACCTCCTTGAAATATGCGATTAATTATAATCATAAAAATAGGAATTTATCAATAATTGCAAAAATGGTGGCAGGGAAAATCTCTGCCACCATTCTCGGTTAGTTATAGATTATATTGTCATTTTCGTAATCCTCCGTTATAAATTGAATTATCCTTACAATTCAATCATTCCGGCTGACTACAAAAGCCAAAGGGAGACAACTTTCTTACGGAGTGTCTCCCTTCAGTTTAACTTTTCTTTTTCTTATTTTTACTGATCTTTGATAATATCGCGGTATCTTCCGTAGCGCATTAGCTTATGCAGTAGATACTCAAAAGGAACGACCGCTGCCATTACAATGTTATAGGACAGAAACAGAGGGATACTATAAGGCAGGAACAGTGCCCTGAGCAGCAGGCAGCCCACCGTGTAGGCGGCATAACGCAGCACGGTGTAGATCACCGTTCTCGCCGTGTCGGCATATTTCACGTCGCGAAACATCACAAATCTGTTGAACAGGACATTGAGCATGGCGACCGACGCTCCGACCGACGGCAGCGATATATGGAGCTTCCAATATCCGATCGTGAATGAGATGACCGCCACCGCGAACTCCGCCGCCGCAAACGAGATAAATGTTGCGGCTGCACTTCTGAACAGTCGCCTGTAGATGCGCAGGGTGTCCTTCGCAGGGTCAAAGTGGGACGACTTGTTGCCGTCTATATAGACCGCCTCTATGGGTACGGTGGTTATCGGTATGCGCTGCTTGTCGGCATAATAAAGCATATTCATTTCGTAATCGTACTTTTCGCCGCCCACCTTCAAGAGCCAGTCGGTCTCCGACACGGAAAAACCGCGCAGTCCCGACTGATTATCGGTGAAATAGTGCCCCGTCAGCACACAGTAGACGACCCTTGAAAGGTTGTTGCCGAGCCGTGAAGCAAAGGGCATCTCCCGCTTGTGGAACCTTCTGGTAGACAAAACGAAGCGCGCTCCGTGCCTCAGCTCCTCTACCACACGCAAAATATCGGATATACGGTGTTGACCGTCCGAGTCGGCGGTGATAAAATAAGAACAGTCGGGGAACGCCTCCTTTACCGCCGCAATACCTGTCTTAATGGCGGCTCCCTTGCCTCGGTTTTCCTTATGAGTGATAACTGCCGCGGATAAAGATGCCTTTTTGAAGATCTCCCCGTACTCTTCTCCGCTGCCGTCATCCACAACCAACACGCCGATGTCGTTTTCCTTCAGCTCGTCTATGAGCGTAAGGAGTCTGACGTCCGGCTTATATGACGGAAGAATTGCCACACAGTCCATTTTTACCGATCATCCCCCTATTGCTTTGCGCTGCCCGACACGGTCGTAACACCGCACTGAAAATAAATGCCCGAGTTCGGGAGCTTATCCCCCTCTCCTGCGCTTTTGCCCCAATTTCCCCGAAAACCTTAACCGCCGCCACCCAAAGCGAAGCCTGCCGACGAAGATCATAATCAACGGAGGAACAAAAATGCTTTTTGTACCCGATCACAAACTGAACATAATTAAAGAAAGCGATTACGATGCCGAATTTGCCGCTCTGGAAAAAGAGATGTCCGAATACACGGTGAGCGGCGAGGTCGCGTCGTTTGACGGGACGCACCTTAAATATGAATACTGCCTCGCAGAAAGCGCCGCGGCATCGGTCGTTATCGTTCACGGCTTTACCGAATTTATGAGAAAATATCACGAGGCTGCAGGTTATTTTCTGAATCAGGGTTACAATGTCTTTATGTATGATCAGCGCGGCCACGGTATGTCGGGAAGAGAAACGCCCGACTTGCGCCTTACGCACATAAACAACTTTGACGATTATGTAAAGGATCTTAGATTCTTCATTGACAATGTTGTAAAGCCCGCATCCGACGCTCCGATCTTCCTCTTTTCGCATTCGATGGGCGGAGCCGTCGTACTTTTGTATCTGCAGCTGTACGGGAATGAGATCGGGAAGGCGGTCTTATCCTCACCGTTTATATGTCCCCGTATGCACGGGCTGAGCCGTTCGGCGCTGATGAAGATCGTGGAGCACGATGCGCGTCTTTACGGGTGGGACGCTGCCTTCAGGCACGCCTCTTATTTCAACCCCGATCCTTCTTTCGAAAAAAGCTCGGACTGCAGCGAGGCGCGGTTCCTTATGAATCTGAACCACCGTCGGTCGGACATACACTATCAGAACTCGGCTTCGACAAACGGCTGGATGAGAGAGACTCTGAGCCTTTATGACCGCATAATGAAGGATAAGCGGACCGAAGAGATCCCCACCGAGATACTTCTGATAACGGCGGGAAATGACCGCGTCGTTCGCATTCATCCTCAGACGGCTCTTTTAAAAAAGCTCCCCGCAGCAAAACAGATGTACCTCGAAAACGCCAAGCACACCGCATTTCATGCGGAAAGCGACGAAGAGAACCGCCGTTATTGGCAAGCCGTTTTCGATTTTCTTTCGGGGACGGCCTGATCTTCTAAAGAAACAGGTTATTTTTTCGCGGAGAGCAGCTTCTTTATGCCGTCCGCCGCGGCTCCGAGAGCCTCGGATATTCCCGCTCCGAGCCGATTCTCGGAGGCGTTCACGATACGAACGCGGCCGTTTTTGATAACGACAAATGCTGACGGTGTCTTGGTGAGCTTTGCGCCCGCTCCCGCGGGGTTTTGCCGCTGCTTGCCGGATTTTTGTATGATATCCGCGCCGCCGCCCGCAAATCCGACCGAAACGGAGGACACGGGGAAGACCGTAACGCCCTCCGAGCTCATCTTCTCACCCACGACCGAGCTTGCTGCCGCGGTGGATATGATCTTATCGGCGGTGAACGAAAGCACTTTTATAAGGGTGCTCTCATTTGCCTTCTTTTCGCCCGTCGGCAGGTTGGGGCTCGCGCTCCCCGTCCCGTTGTTGCAGAGACCTTGTTTTCCTTGCACTGTAGACCTCCCTTTCGACATTTTTAACTATAATGTATAAAAGTGCCTTTGCGACATGAGCCACGCGCACCGTAATATGCATATCAAGTGTGAATTCCCGCTCGGCTTCGTCAAATCCGCATATCACATTCAGATCGGCGGCATCTTTTTTCGGCTTCATCACCGTACAAAGATAGCCCGCAAGCGGATATATGAGCGCCGATGCGGCTCCGTAATCCATGGCTGCTTCGGCGGCGTCCTTAGAAGCGCAGACCGCTTTGATATAAAGCTTTTTCAAGTGACAGTATTTAAGGATCCAAAACACCCTGCCGAGCACCGTTTTAAGAACCCCCGCGACCCTTGACACGACCGATGCCGTGCCCGATGTTTTAAGACTCTCTTTTAGCTCCTTAACGCCGCCTAGCTCCTTTACACCCAGTATTGAGGTGGTCACCTTCAGCGCGGCGCCCGTGGGGTCGGGCTTTTCGCCGAACTTCAAGAACAGGAGTCTGCCCGTGAGGGCTATGCCCTTTTCCTCGTCGGTTTTTATAAACACATGCAGCGGCAGGCAAAGTATCAATGCAATTATAAGCACGATGCCTCCGAAAACCGAACCGAGTATCGTAAAAAGTAATTTCACCGCCGCACCTCCGTCTTAAACATTACTGCCGACAACGGCATCCTTCGCCGCACATAGCACCTATGCCCGCCGCGCATGGCACCCATACCCGCCACCGCAGCGAGCCTACCGACGGCAGCGCCGCGATGCGCCGAAGGCGCATCAACGGGCGTCAAGGCGCCCCATATCCCTCAAAAGTCCCGCCCTTTCGGCAGGGCGGATTTCCTTGTCACACTTCGCCGCCCGTTTTGCACCCTTCCTATGAAGGGCGCGCGGCGCTGCCGTCGGTAGGCACGCTGCGGTGGCGGAGCCGGAGGGACAAGATCCCTTATCGTCGCCTTTTGCCCTTTTTGCTTTGACGGGCTCGGCGTGTTCACAGAGTCTTTAACGGGCGCAGGCAAGGGTCGGCGGGTTGGGCCCCGTCGACTGTCGGCTTAACTATCAGTAGTTTATCACATATTATCTGCAAATACAACAATTATATCAACGCACATCGGGCCTTGCCGCACAAAAAAGCGAGCCGAGACCTCTTCGGTCGGTCGTCGTTTTTCATAAAATCTCGGCGGGACCCGCCGACACCCGCGCAGAAAAAGGCAAACCAAAAAGCTGCGGCTTCCCGGTACCCGAGCAGCCCGACGGGCAGTCAAAATCGGGACACGCGTGACCGCAAAAGCGGCGACTTGCGATTGACATATGCAGGGTTTGTGAAAATGTTTTTTCCGGTTTACAATCAGTCTTCGACTTGCTATAATACAAGTGTCAAAAAGACGATCTTCGCATCACCTGATACACACCGGTGTTTTGCACATGAAAGAAGTTATATTATGAAACTTGCAACAACGACAGGGGACTTTTTTCCGTACGGTCTTAACGATAAGGAAAGTATTGCTGCCGTCGCGCAAAGCGGTTTTAAATGTATAGACTATAGCTTTGGTTATGATTTTAACCACCGATGCGGGTTGCTGGGAGACAATTGGCGCGAATTTGCGGACGAGCTGCTCGAACTATCCGAGAATCTGGGAGTCAAATTTGTTCAGTCTCATGCCCCTCTCGGAAGCCCGCTGGTTCCCGACGAAAAACAGGAGTCTTTCATTGCCGACACAAAGAGGAGCATTGAAGCCGCCGCCTACCTCGGGATACCCAACATCGTAGTTCATTCGGGTTATGTAAAAGGAATGTCTGCGGAAGAAACTATTGAGCGGAACACTGCATTTTATTTTGACATCCTAAAGACGGCAGAAAAGTCGGGAATAACGGTATTGACCGAAAACTTCAACAAGATGTGCCTTGAAGATTACTATTGGATAGACTCCGCCGAGGGACTTCGTGAGCTTGTGGACCGCGTGAGTCCTCCGCTGCTTAAAATATGATGGGATGTCGGGCATGCGAATTTGCAGGAATTCTCTCAGGAGGAAGAGCTGAAAATGCTCGGTGACCGCGTTGCGGCCGTTCACATTCAGGATAATTTCGGCTACGGGGATGATCATACCATCCCGTTTTTCGGCACTCTCAATATTGATTCGGTTATGCACGGACTGATCGATATAGGTTATAACGGGCACTTCACATTTGAAGCCACCAATGCGCCTGTCGCGGCGTCCCGACGCCGCAGCTATGAAAAAGATTCTCGGTGCTCCGGGCTTTCTATTGAGTTCCGCAAGAAAACCGAAGCAATGCTGTATGACATAGGAAAATACATTCTGACGCAATATGACTGCTTTGAGTATTAAATGCTCACTTGCGTTTTGCGCAGGATAAAAGGAGCCGCCCGTCGGCGCGCGCTGATGTGCGCGGCGGTGGGCGGCTCCGGGCTTTTGATTTTTCTTCGGATTTTATTCGGGTTGTTTTCTGCTTCGCGTCGGTTATTTATTCACCCGATCGCTTTTATTTACCGGCGGTGTAGGTGATGACCTCGGCTTTGGTGATGACTACATCCTCTTTGGGTTTGTTATCGGAGTCGACCTCGACCGCCGCTATGGCGTCGACAACATCCATACCCTCATATACCTGTCCGAACACGGTGTGGCCTCTGCCGGCGCGCCATGCCCCGTCAAGGGAAATGTTGCCGCCGTTCTTTTCGTAAACGCTCCACACCTCATCGGGGACAAGGTAGGAAAGCGGGGATAATCCGCCGTTCAGGCTTATAAACGAGAACACATCCGAGCAAACGGAGGAAAAGTCCTGTCCGAAGCTTTTGTAGTATTCGACATAATACTCGTAGCTGTATATACTGCTTGCGTAAAGCTTGCCGATATCCATACTGTCTTTTCCGGCAAAGTTTTCCGCTTTTGCCTGATTTATGAAGAACTGGCTGCCGTTTGTGTTCGCTCCCGAGTTGGCCATTGAAAGGGAGCCGCGGATGTTGAGCAGCTTTTTGTCAAACTCATCTTCAAACGCTTTGCCCCAGATGCTCTCGCCGCCTCTTCCGGTTCCCTCGGGGTCTCCGCCCTGTATCATAAAGTCGTTGATCACCCTGTGGAAGGTCAAGCCGTTATAGTATCCCTGCTCTATATGGGTGATGAAGTTTTCCACTGCCTTGGGTGCACCCTCGGGGAAGAGTCGGAGCTTTATGTCGCCTTTGTTTGTATGCAGAATGGCGACCTTTTCGCCCTCTGCGGGGAGCTCGGTCTGGAAGCCGTACTCCTTATCTGGGTAAGCGGTACCGACATCGTTTGTCAGTCCCAAAAATTCCTCAAATTTATCTGCATACGCTTTATATTTGTCATAGTTGGAAAAGTCGTCGTCCGCAAAGCGGGAAAGGTCAAGGGTATAGGTGACTCCGTCCACCTCTTTTGTAAATATGTAATCTTCCTTGCTCAACTTGGATTTGCATCCTGTCAGTGTAAGCGGCAGCATAAGGCATACCGCCGCGATGATCGCCGAGATGCGTTTTATCTTCATGATCGGTCTTCTCCTTTGTATTTTTTCGACGCCCTTGTTTCACGGGGGGTCGGGTCGTTTTTTAAATCGAGGTGATTTTCGGATTGGGGTGTTTTTCCCACACTCGAATCAGAGCGTTTCGATTGTAACGGTGTTTATTA
>CAUCSW010000031.1 GCA_958445555.1 uncultured Clostridia bacterium
TCGGTCACCAAAAACGGCAGATTTCTCTATTCGGCGTTTTCGTCGTTTGCCGCCGAAGATACCGTGAAGTTCTTCGAAAACGCGGGCGTCCCCTTGAAAACCGAGAGGGGAAACAGGGTTTTCCCGGTTTCAGACAAGGCGGTCGATGTGGTGGATGCTCTTGTGAATACCGCAAAAAAAGCGGGCGTAAAAATACTGTGTGAGACGGTCATTGAGGTCTCCACCGAGGACGGTGCGGTGAATTCGGTGAAGACCGAAAGCGGAAAGACATATCCTGCCGATTCGGTCGTCATCGCAGCCGGCGGCAGCTCGTATCCGCTCACAGGGTCGGACGGCAGCGGTTTTCGCCTCGCCTCCTCCCTCGGTCACACGGTAACGGATATAATGCCGTCGCTGGTACCGGTGGTGACCGCCGATGAGTGGTGCGCGAGACTTCAGGGGCTGGCACTTAAAAACATATCCCTTAAGGTCTATGAACCGGGAAAGGCAAAGCCGATATACACCGACTTCGGCGAGCTGATGTGTACACACGTCGGTATGTCGGGGCCTACGGTGCTCAGCGCCAGCGCACATATGAGAAAGAATAACGGCAAAAAATATATATTGGAAATAGATATGAAGCCCGCCCTCGACGAAAATGTGCTCGACAGGCGGATCGTCCGCGATCTTGCGGAAAACAGTAATAAGGATATAGTCAACGCGCTCGGATTGCTGCTTCCCAAAAGAATGATACCCGTTGCGGTGTCAATGGCGGGAATTCCCTTTTCGGTCAAGGCAAACTCGGTCACGCGTGAACAGAGAGAGTCGCTTGTCAAAACACTTAAACATATGCGCGCCGTCTCGGCGGGACTGAGACCCGTGGAGGAGGCGATAGTGACCTCGGGCGGTGTTAAAACGGGAGAAATAAATCCGTCGACAATGGAATCAAAGCTCGTAAAGGGACTCTTCTTTGCGGGTGAGGTCATCGATGTGGATGCATATACCGGCGGCTTTAACCTTCAGATCGCTTTTTCAACCGGACATCTTGCGGGGATGAATGCATAATTGCAGCCGTTCGTTCAGATAATGTGACTGTAAGCGGCGCATCGACAGTGCGCGATATTAAGATACGGTTTTTCGGAGGGTAAAATATGATATCAATCGCAATTGACGGACCGGCGGGCGCCGGCAAAAGCTCTGTTTCAAAGGCAGTGGCAAAGGAAATGGGTTTTGTGTATGTCGACACGGGAGCACTTTACAGGACCGTTGCGCTCAGCCTTATAAACAACGGTATATCGCCGTCCGATACAGAGGGCGTAAAGGTGCATTTGGGCAGCGTGAAGGTCGACATGGCATATAGGGAAGGCGAGCAGCGGGTAATGCTGAACGGCCGCGATGTGACCGATGAGATAAGAACACCTGAGGTGTCAATGGCAGCTTCGACCTCTTCGGCGATTCCCGAAGTGAGAGCCTTTTTGCTCGGACTGCAGCGGGAGATAGCGGAAAATCACGATATCGTGATGGACGGAAGAGACATCGCCACCGTGGTCCTGCCGAACGCGACCGTAAAGATCTTCCTTACCGCGGCGGCTGAAGAAAGGGCGACAAGGCGTTACAAAGAACTCATACTCAAGGATCCGAATACGAAGTACGAAGATGTGCTGAGAGATGTTATAAAAAGGGATAAAAACGATTCCGAAAGAGCGGTGGCGCCCTTGAAACCGGCAGAGGATTCGGTCATTATCGACACGACGGGCAATACACTTGAGGAATCGGTTGAAATAATAAAGAATACAATAGAAAAAGCTATCGGACGGTGATACGGATGGGTGGGTTTTACAGATTCATCAGAGGACTTATGATAGTTCTGAGCAAGACGCTCTTTCCGTGTAAAGTGTACGGAAAGGAAAACATCCCCGAGACAGGCGGATTCGTGCTCTGCAGCAACCATACTTCAATGTCGGATGTTATCTTCATAATTGCGTCAAATAAGCGTCAGGTCCACTTTATGGGAAAGGCTGAGATCTTTGATAATAAGATAATGGCTTTCCTTTACGGTAAAATGGGCGTTTTTCCTGTCAAAAGAGGCGCTCACGACACCTCGGCGGTAAAGTACGCCGAGGACCTCGGCAAAGAGGGTAAAATAGTCGGTATCTTCCCCGAGGGCACCCGAAGGCGCGACTTCGGACCACCCATGCAGGGTAAATCGGGAGCGGTGGTGATCGCCGCTTCCGCGGGTGTTCCGATCCTGCCGTGCGCGATCTACCGTGAGGGTAAATTCAGGATCTTCAGAAAGACCGTCATCAGGTACGGAAAACCGATAGAGAATTCCGAACTGCCGGATGTGAAGGACGGTAAAAACGCGATCCGCGCCGCCCTGGCAAGACTGATGGGCGATATTACCGAGCTTTGGAGGCAAGGCAAGTGATGAAAATAAAACTTGCCGAAAACAGCGGCTTTTGCTTCGGCGTAAACAGAGCGGTCGGAATGGTCGAAGAGCTGTTGAACGAAGGCAGGTCAGTCTGCACATACGGACCGATAATACATAACGATCAGCTTGTAAAAGAACTTGAAAGCCGCGGCGCAAGAGTTGTTTCGTCCCCCGCTGAGGTGAAGGACGGCGAGGTGCTCGTCCTTTGCTCGCACGGCGTAGAGAAAACTATGACGGCGGAGGCCGAAAGGCTCGGTGTCGAATATAGGGATGCAACCTGCCCGTTCGTGGCAAAGATACACGGTATCGTCGACCGCGCGGGAAGAGAAGGCAGGACCGTTCTGATAGCAGGCGATGCCTCGCATAAAGAGGTCAGGGGAATAATAGGCCATTGCAGCGGTCCCGTATATACCTTTGCCGACCCCGATGACATACATAAACTGTTCACCGACGGCACGATCGACAAAGACGAACCCTTCACGGTAGTATCGCAAACGACATTTAACAACGAAATTTGGCTTTTGTGTCAAAAAACTTTAAAAAAGGTATGTACAAACGCAGAGTTTTTTGATACAATATGTAATGCTACTGCAAAGAGGCAGGAAGAAGCAGCCGCATTGTCGGCTGAGTGCGACGGCATGGTCGTTATCGGAGGAAAGCATAGCTCCAACACATCCAAGCTGTTCGAAATCTGCTCGGAGAGGTGCCCCGTCACGATCCATATCGAAACGGCGGACGAACTCGATAAAAATATCTTCTCCGGCTGCAGCCTTGTTGGAGTGGTGGCAGGCGCATCGACGCCCGCCCGTATAATAAAGGAGGTCTTAGTAACCATGTCGGAAAATCTCACCCCTGCAGAGGAGCAGGAAGTCAACTATGATGAAATGTCTTTCGGTGAAGCTCTTGAAGCTTTCTCGGGCAATATGAGCACCGATAAGCATGTGAAAGGATATGTTCTCGCCGTAGGTCCTACCGAAATACAGGTGGATATCGGAAGAAAGCACGCAGGCTTTGTTCCCGCAAACGAATACTCAAGCGACCCGAATGTCAAGCTTGAGGAAGAAGTTAAGGTCGGAGATGTCCTTGACCTTATCATAATGAAAACAAACGATCAGGAAGGTACCGTCACCCTCTCCAAAAAGCGCTTTGATGCCATCGCAGGCTGGGAAAATATCGAA
Source organism: uncultured Clostridia bacterium (assembly GCA_958445555.1). Taxonomy (GTDB): domain Bacteria; phylum Bacillota; class Clostridia; order Oscillospirales; family Acutalibacteraceae; genus RGIG7384. The sequence continues at coordinate 3,589 of CAUCSW010000031.1, forward strand.
AAGGCAAGCGAGACGGGCGAGATACTTGAGGGAACCGTTTCCGAGATCGTCAAGGGCGGACTTACCGTTTACTCAAACGGCGTTCGCGTCTTTATTCCCGCATCACAGGCTACCCTTCGCAGAACCGATGATCTCACTCCTCTTAAGGGCACAAATGTGCGCTTTAGGATAATCGAGATCGGCAGGGGCAGAAGGGTCATCGGCTCTATCCGTGCGGTCCTTTCGGAAGAGAGAAAGGCAGCCGAAGAGAAGGTCTGGGAAAACATCGCGGTCGGCGACAGGATCAAAGGTGTCGTTAAGTCACTTACCGGATACGGCGCGTTTGTCGATATCGGCGGCGTAGACGGAATGGTACATATCTCCGAGCTTTCATGGCAGAGGATTAAAAATCCCGCCGAGGTAGTGAGCGTCGGTGATGAGATCGAGGTCTATGTAAAGGCTCTTGATCCCGAAAAGAAAAAGATATCTCTCGGCTATAAGAAGGCGGACGAGAATCCCTGGGTCATCTTCAATGAAAAGTACAGTGTCGGCGATGTCGTGGAGGCAAAGATAGTAAGTATGACTACTTACGGTGCTTTCGCAAGGATCATCCCCGGTGTGGACGGACTCATTCATATCTCCCAGATATCCGACAGACGCATTGCAAAGCCGCAGGATGAGCTTAAGATCGGTGAGGATGTCAAGGTCAAGATCATCGAGATCGATCAGGAGAAGAAGCGCGTAAGCCTTTCGATCCGTGCGCTTATCGAAGAAGAAAAGGCTTCGGATGACGAAGCTGCCGAAGCAGACAGCGTTGCCGAGACCGAGACTGCCGCTGAGGCAGAGTCGGCTGCCGAGGCCGAATAATAAAGCAGCGCCGACTTTCGGCGTATTCCCCGATCCGGGGAAAACACATAAAGAGCCAGAGGAACTCTTTGTGCGACGGCGTTACGGGCGCAAAACCCGTATACCTTGAATGCAAAGGATAAGCGCGGCATCGTGCTTATCCTTTTGCGATAGAAGGAGAATTTATGAAGAGCTTTTTTTCTGACAGTTTAAAACTGTATGTGCAGACGGTTGTAGCATATATGCTTTGCTTCGTGGTGTTTATGTCACTTAATGTGGTGTTCACCTGGGTAGGCACATATGAGATCGGATATCAGCCTTATACGGTGGATTCCGACGGCAACAAGATCCCCGGCGAAACGGTTTATTTTGAAGAGGGGCAGACAAAAAGCTATCCGACCGACGGACAATACACACCTTTGAGAAGTGAGCAGACAAGCACCGCTCTCGCGGTGGAGGGTGCCTTCACACAGACTGTAATGCTTCTGTTGTTTATCATATTTGTAAACGCGGGGGCGTCAAAGGTCGCTAAAAAAGACCGCACCGCCGTTATGTATCAAGGGCGCAAAGAAGACCTCGGAAAGGGCTTCAAACTCGGACTTGCTGCGGCGATCCCGTCATTTATACTTTATGCCGCCGTCATAATATGCAGGGCAACAGGCAAGAATATAATTCAGCTTGAGTATTACGGAAACATTGTATTTATGCCCGTGATCCAAGCAATAACGGGAAGAACGGGCAACCTTTCGGATCTGTCGTTTTTAAGGGTTGCGGCGTTGTCGTTTCAGACACTGATGCTGCCGATTACCTCAGGTGTATCCTACATCCTCGGCTATAAAAACATAAGCTTCTCCGAAAAGATAATGTATAAGAAAAAGGAAGGCAAATAATGGGGCTTTTCTCTAACCTGTACACCAAGGAAGGAAAGGGCGTAGACAAAAACGCGCCCGAAAAAAACAGTTTTTTCAAATTTTTCGAACTGTTCAGGAGACATTTCTCAAAGCTTGTCACGGGAAATATGTTGTATGTTCTCCTCTCGCTGCCTGTGCTCAGCATAGGCCTCGCAAGAGCGGGACTCACATATATCTGCCGTGCTGCGGCAAGAGATCAGCATACCTTTGCCGCAAGCGACTTTTTTGAAACAATAAGAAAAAACGGTAAGCAGGCATTTTTTGTCGGACTTATCGATCTCATTATCACTTTCCTGCTCGGATATGACATATATTGGGCGTACCACCAGCTTGACGGCGGCGGTATACCCGCACAGATATATTTCGGCGTCACTCTTGCGGTGATAATTCTTTTCAGGTTTTCAAGCTATTACCGATATTCAATGGTGATCACCTTCAATATGAAGTTGACGAAGATCTATAAGAATTCCTTTATATTTGCTATGTCTGCAGTGACGAGCAACCTTATAATCGGTATTTCACACCTGCTCTTGTATATTCTTGCGTTCCTGCTTATCAAATTTGTAAGGGTGTACTTCTCACTCACACTGCTTTTGGTAATATACTTTCTTATTTACCCGGCATTCTCCTGCTTCCTGGAGCAGTATTGCACATTCGGACCCATAAAAAAGTATATAATAGATCCGTACTACGAAGCGCATCCCGATGACGATATTCTTCTGCGCAGGCGTCTCGGTCTGCTTCCTCCCGAGGAGGACGATTTCGACTACGAAGCCGCAATGAACGAAAAGGCGGGATCGGCTGACGGTGAAGCTGCGTCCGAGCCCTCATCGGACGCAGAGTCTCAAAATTCCGTTGAGCACCGCGAGACTGCCGATCGGAGCTCGGAGGACGATAAGCAAGACCTAAAAGATTAGAATAAATTACGGGACCCGTTTGCAATATTCGGCAGACGGGTCGTTTATGTTCTGAGCGGAGGGTGGGCGTGTCGGGCAGCGCCGCGCGACCGCCTAAGGCGGTCGCAAAACGGGGGCGGCACCTTGCTTTTTTTGATGCAGCTCAGCCGAATCGGAAAACACCCGTTGCACTGCGGGTATACATTGCTTGCCCCGTTTGACGCGCTTCGCGCGTCCGCGGCGCTGCCCGAAAAGGCCTCCGCCCGCCGAGCAGAAAAAAGCATATAGCAAGACCGACATCGCACGGCAATATCAAAGGTGAGGAGTGACAGAGAGATGAAACTTAAAAGATCCGATATCATCATTCCCGCCGCACTTCTGTTGCTCGGCGCCGCTTCGGCGATTGTTATCGCATTATTGCCGTTTGAGCACGGTGCGTATGTGACTGTCAGTGTCAACGGCGATGAATACGGAAGCTATTCACTGTTTGAAGACCGAACGGTCGAGATAAAAACACCGGACGGTATCAATGTCCTTGTGATAGAAGGCGGTGCCGCCCGCATTTCCGAAGCCGATTGCTCAAATAAAATATGTGTCGCTCATGCACCTATATCGAAAACGGGCGAGACGGTGGTCTGCCTTCCGCACGGAATGATAGCGGAGGTGCGCCGATGAGAACAGAAAGAAATGCCTCGACGACGGTCAAAAGGATAGCCTTCGACGGACTGTTTGCAGCGCTGGCGCTCGTGCTCGGATATCTTGAACACCTGATCCCGATCCTACCCGCCGTTCCCGGTATTAAACCGGGACTCGCGAATGCACTGCTCCTTTTGCTGATAATAAACGGCAGAATAGCGGATGCCGCGGCAATAAACGCCGCAAGGATCGTTGTGACGATGTTCACATTCGG
>CAUCSW010000032.1 GCA_958445555.1 uncultured Clostridia bacterium
TAGTCGTCATTGTACTCATGGCGCACGCTCTGTATCATCCAAAGGCCCATAATGTTTTTGAGGAAGCGATATCGGTATTCAACGCCGCCCTCATTCGTGATGTTGAATTTACGGCAGTTCTCGTCGTTAAAAGGGGTCTTTGTTTCTATGCCCATAAGGGACCATGTGCCCGAGGATATGTACATAACATTTTCATCGGTGGTGGGTACTGCGGCAACTGCGGAAGCGGTGTCGTGCGAGGGTGCAAGGATGACCTCAAGGTCATAGCCCACTTCGTCTTTGAGCTCTTTACGGAGCTTTCCCGCCTTGGTGCCGGGCACCGAAACATCCCTGAAGAGGGATCTCTTTATTCCGAGTCGGTCAAGTATCTCCCAATCCCAATTTTTTGTTTCAAGCGATACCAGCTCACCCGTCGTGGCTTCGGTATACTCATTGAATTTATTGCCCGTAAGTCTGTATATAAAATAGTCGGGAAGCTGCAGGAGCGTTTCCGCCTTTTCAAGGTATTCGGGATTCTGCTCCTTCACCGCGGCAAGCTGGAATACGGTGTTGAACTTTGCGTACTGGATGCCGGTCCTGCGATAGAGCTCTTTTTCATCAATTATCTTATAGACCTTTTCCGCCATACCGTCGGTTCGGTGATCGCGATATCCCACGGAGGGGCCTATTCTGTTGCCTTCCCCGTCGAGGAGGACAAAATCGACTCCCCATGTATCTATTGCCATTGTGGACGGGATCTTCCCGATCTCGCGGCACTTTTTCATTCCGGCAACTATATTTTCCCAAAGCTTGTCAAGATCCCAGCAGAGATGGCCATCCTCCTCGTGAAGGCCGTTTTCAAAGCGGTATACCTCTTCGATAACAAGTTTACCGTTTTCGGTCCTTCCGAGAATATGCCTTCCGCTTGAGGCTCCGATATCAACGGCGAGATGATAAGTCATTTTGGTTTTTCCTTTCTTCGAATGCTTTGCAGCGAACGGCCGAGTGCCGAAGAGGCAACATCCCCTCGCGGCGGGGTGAGCGGTTTCATGCCGCTTCGGATCGGCTTTTCCGTAAGTTCCGCCGATCTCGTCCGTCATGTTGATACTGATATTATACTACAACTCTCGCAATAAAAAAAGTGCTATTTTTCTCTTTTTCCCATTAAAAATCAGAGAATGTCACGCCGGACGGGGTCAGTTCCCGATATCGGAGCATCGGGGCAGCGCCGCGGGGCGCGCCGAAGGCGCGCATCAAACGGGCACGGCGGGAAAACCGATATGCGTTAAGTGAGCCGACCGAGGTCGGGTGCACAGCGGGGGAGCGTGCCGAGAGAGCCGACCACGCCGTGCCCGTTTTGCGCCCTCCCGAAGGAGGGCGCGCGGCGCTGCCCTCGCTTTGCGTTTTTATGAATCTTCCGCCCTGCCTGCCCCGCCGCTTTTTTTCTCAAAAAAGCGTGCCATAGCTGCCCTGATGTGTTATAATTATATGGTAATATCGGAAACGCGGTACAAACAAGCGGAAATGATTCCGCAGTTTTTGGTTTCTGATACTGATTTCCTGCTTGCTTGAGCCTGACGGAACCTAAACCTCCCGAGCTGAACTGAAGTCACCCCCCTTGTCGGCTTAGGCTGACGGGAATGATCCGAATCCGCTTGAACGGCACCCCCTGACCGCAGACAGCGCCGCGACGCGCCGAAGGCGCGTTAAACGGGCATAGGTACGCTTTCACCTTTCTGAAAGGTCTGCTTTATCAGCGAGGCGGCGTCCCTTTATTACATTCTGCCGCCCGTTTTTGCGCCCTCCCGAAGGAGGGCGCGCGGCGCTGCCTGCGGGTCGGTTGTCGCCTTAAGCGAAGATAAGTCGGAGTCACATTGAAGCCGAGCCCCGTCCTTTGCTCGGTTCACGGTGCTCTGCGACGGGCTCCGCATAAAAAAGCGCAACGCAATACAATAAAACACAACACACACAAAACAGATAGAACGGAGTTTCATCATGAAAAGAAAAACGAAGTTCGGTCGGCTTGCCGTATCGGCAATGTTGCTCACGGTTTTTATTGCCCTTACCGCCCTCGTTTCCTGTCGCTCGGGCAAGGGCGCCGGAGCGGGCGGGAATTCGGTCGTTTCGGGCGGAGCGGCATCATCGGAAAGCCGCAGCAACGCTTCGTCATCTTTATCGGGTTACCCCTCCGAAACGCCAAGCGGCGGGACCGACACCTCTTTTGTCTCGTCGGTCAACGGGATAGCGTCCTCATCACACGGCACCCCGTCGGGGTCCGGTTCGGGTTCAGGCTCGGGCTCGGGCTCAGGCTCCGCCGCAGGTTCAAGCTCGCAGTCGGACTCTGACCGTCACCAAAAAACCGAAAGCATTCTGTTAAACAACAACTGGAAATATTCCGAAAACGCCGCGATACGAAGCGGAGCGGCGATTCTTTACCGTGCTGCGGACGGCGTTCGTAAAAACATCGTTGTGGCGGTAAACGCCGGTCACGGAACAAAAGGCGGCAGCGCCGTCAGAACCAAATGCCATCCCGACGGCAGCCCGAAATGCACGGGCGGGACGACTGCCGCAGGCAACACCACCGCGCCGGCGGTCTCGGAAGGCATGACCTTTTCGGACGGCACCCCCGAAAGCACCGTTACTCTGAAAGCAGCCCATATTTTGAAGCAGGCGTTATTAAATGAAGGCTACGATGTGCTTATGCTCCGCGACGGGAGCGATGTTCAGCTGGACAATGTCGCCCGAACCGTGATCGCAAACAACCGTGCCGACTGCCACATTTCCCTTCATTGGGACGGCGACGGGCTGGGTTATGACAAAGGATGTTTTTATGTATCGGAGGGAGCACGAGCGTCTCGGTGAAGCCCTGATCAAAGGTCTGAGGTCGGGCGGCGCGCGGATATTCGGATCGGGAAGCATGGATATCGATCTTACACAGACTGCTTACAGTACGATCCCTTCGGTGGATATTGAGCTCGGCAACGCGTGCTCCTCTCATGATGACAACACCCTGTTGAAGCTCTGCCGAGGTCTCGTCAACGGGATCGGCGATTATTTCGGCGGCTGACGGCGGCTTTTTCCCTCAATTCGGGAAGACCGCATCGGGAGAGCCGCCTTTGCGGACAGATGACGCGGTTGCCGCCGCTTGCTTTCCGTCGAGTTCCTGAGACAAACCGAAGGTAAGGCAGGCGAGTGTAAAGTTGGGCAGGCGTAAATCTGCGCAGGCATAAATCTTAGCAGGTGTGAACACAAAAATATATAAAGCATATGACTGGAGGGTCGATATGTCAATAACAGAAAAACTGAACAGTGCACCGATGTACCTGATATGCGGCGTGATAATTGCTTTTGTAGCGGCGTTATGTGTGGTATTTATGGTGCGCGCATACCGTGCGGGTAAAGCGCTCGGTATGGACACGACGAAAATGAAACGGGTGATCGTTTCAAGCGCAACATTCTCACTGCTTCCGAGCATAGGCATCCTACTCGGAGTGATTGCCCTTGCGGGAAGCCTCGGAATTCCCTGGCCGTGGCTGAGACTTTCGGTTATAGGTGCGCTTCACTACGAGACGCAGGTCGCGCAGGCCGCAGCGGAGCAGGTCGGAATGAGCTCGCTTTCAAAATCCGAGATGACTCCCTCGGGATTCGCGACGATAGCGCTGCTTATGAGCGTTTGCATTATCTGGGGAATGGTCCTGTCGTTGTTCCTTAACAAAAAGTACACCAAAAAGCTGGGCTTAAGCAAAAACAAAAATGCCGCCGGCGGCTTCGGAGACACCGCGATGACGGCTATGTTTATAGGGCTTGTCAGCGCTTACATCGGCAGCTACATAGGCTCGTTCACCTCCCATGAAGGCTTATTCACCTTTAACGGAAATTATATGCCGCTTATCGTTGTTGCGGTATCGGCGGCGGTAATGGCAATATTCGAATACCTGTCGTCAAAGAAAAAACTTGCCTGGGTCGACAACTTCTCCATAGCTGCGAGCATGCTCGTGGGTATGGCGGCGGCAGTCGGCATTGCACTTATATAAGGGGAGGTGTCGACAATGAATGAAAACGAAAACAAAAATGCGGTATGGGAAAGGTATAACCGAACCACGCATACCATGGGAAGAATATCGAGCATCATTACACTTGTCCTTTTGATCGGCGCACCGTTTTTGATAGGCGGATACTTAGGAGCTTTTCCCGATCTTTCGGCAGCCGCGAAAGGATTTTTGTCGGTCGGTCTCGTATGGATGGTCAGCAGCATAGCCGAATTCCTCATTTACACTCCCATGCTCGGAGCAGGCGGCGGTTATCTTGCGTTCATCACCGGCAACCTTATAAATATGAAGATCCCCTGCGCCGTAAATGCAAGAGATATGGTGGGAGCAAAAACCGGCACAAAGGAGAATGAGATCATCTCCACTCTGTCTATCGCCACATCGTCGCTTGTCACCATTCTGGTGCTTGCAGTCGGTGTTGCGCTTCTGACTCCCCTGCGTCCGCTCCTCGAAAGTCCCGTTTTACAGCCGGCGTTCGACAATGTCGTTCCCGCCCTTTTCGGAGCAATGGCGTATAAATACTATCGCAAGAACATAAAGGCATCGGTCGCTCCCTTAGTCATTATGAGCCTTCTGTTCATTTTTGTTCCTTCGCTTGTCGGATCGACAAGCTTCATGATAATCCCCTCGGGAGCCGTAGCGATAGGTGTCGCCTATTATTTCCACAATAATAATCTTAAAAACAAATAGCCTTCACCTTGCCCGACAAAGGAGATCCCGTCGGCAGACGAGACGGCGGAAAAAGCCGCGGTCGACACAGAAGAAAGCAAAAAAGAAAACTCGGCGGCGAGCGCGGCGGAGGAGTCGATCGACTCGGAAGGGGGAAAAGAAAAATGAAGCTTTTATGGATAATACCCCTTTGCATCGCGGCTGCGCTGCTCGCCCTGCCGGTAATACTCCTTCTTATCGCCGTTATACGCACCATTATAAGAGGCAAAAGGGTCTCGGACTACAGGCCCGTCGAAAACGAGGAAGGGTCTTTGGCGGCGGCAGAAAAGCTTTCCCGAATGATAAAGTATGACACCACCTCGCATGCAGGCGTATCCGAGACGGAAAAGTTTCGCGGCTTTCACAAGGTTCTGGAGGAGCTCTTTCCCCTGGTCCACACAAATCTTGAAAAGACCGACATAGACGGAAATCTTCTTTACTTCTGGAAGGGCAGGAGTGATAAAAAGCCGATCCTTATTATGAGTCACCAGGATGTTGTGCCCGCCGAAGGAACTTGGGAGCACGCTCCTTTTTCGGGCGACATTGCGGACGGCAAGGTCTTCGGCAGAGGCGCCGCCGACACAAAATGTTCGGTCATGGCATTTTTTGAGGCGGTCGAAGAGCTGCTTGCCGAAGGATATACGCCGCCGGTCGATGTTTATCTCGCCTCATCGTGTACCGAAGAATGGGCGGGGGACGGCGCCCCGAAGATAGTGAACGAATTGAAACGCCGCGGGGTCGATCTGTTTTTGCTCTGCGACGAAGGCGGAGGGATCATCGAAGATCCGATCGCCGGAATAAACGGTAATTTTGCAATGGTCGGGATCTTTGAAAAAGGCAAGGGAGATGTCCTATTTACCGCCGAAAGCAACGGCGGTCATGCAAGTGCGCCTTCAAAAAATTCCCCGATCGCAAGACTTGCCGCATTCGTCAACGAAGTTGAGACCGATCCGCCGTTCAAAAAGAGGCTGCTGCCTGAAGTCGCTGCCATGTTTGATACGCTTGCCCCCTATGCATCGTTCGGACTCAGGCTGGTTTTCGGAAACCTCTGGTTGTTCAGACCCCTGCTCGTTGCGGTCATGCCCGCTTTGAGCGCACAGGCGGGCGCCATGCTCAAAACCACTATCGCATTCACGGTGCAGACCGGTTCCGACGCATATAATGTAATCCCTCAGAAAGCAACTCTCGGTGCGAACATGCGGTTCATTCCGCATCAGGGCGAAAAGGAAAGTCTTCGAATAATAAGAAATATCGCAGAAAAGCACGGTCTTACGACCGAGGTGCTGCATGCGAACGACTACACCGAGCCGGTGGATATAAACGGCGAGGGTTACCTTCTTTTCAAAGATGTCATCAACGAGACATTTCCCGGTCTGCCCGTTTCTCCCTATGTTATGACGGGGGCTACGGACGCCCAGTTCTATCGGGATGTCTGCAAAAACTGCCTTCGATTTGCACCCGTGATATACGGCCCCGAGCAGATGAAGGGAATGCACGGTCTTAACGAAAACATCGAGTATAACTGTCTGCCCGGTGCAGTGAGGTTTTACAAAAACCTTATAAAAGCGCAGGAAAGGCGGATCTGAAAAAGTCATATCCGAATGATGCGGATTTTGGGAATGCCCGCACTGCCGCCCTGCGAATTTTTCTCCCGATGTCTCGGAAGTCAAAACGCGAAAGGCGTCCTCTTTATTAAGGCTCCCCTTTCTTATGCCCTAACGGCAAACTCAGCTATAACATCGTTCATTGCGGCGACGAAAGCCTCGGGTCGGTCAAACATCGGAGAATGTCCCGCGCGCTTTACGGTCAGCATACGCTTGTTCGGCGCCGTCACGGTGCGGGCATATTCCTTAACAAGCGACACCGGGGTGGTATAGTCGCCTTCCCCCGACAAAAAGCAAACGGGTATACGAAAATCCTTTACAAGTCGGAAGGCATCGAATTCAAGGAACAGATACTTCATAAGCTCGCTTTCGACCGTAAAATATCCCTTGGTGTCGAGACACTGCTTAAGCTTCCAACGAAGGTCTCGCGCACCGAGAAACGGCGAGACCGAGCCCATAATAAAGTATCCCGCAATGCTCTTTTCGTTGCCCAGCGATATGCTTCCCGAGAAGAGCCGCTGCAGCCTCATATAGTTTTTTATACCGCCTATCGCGGTGCCTTCGGTGCAGGCATAGATCCTGTCGAGCAGGCGGTGCATATTGACATCGTCGAATCGAGCTCCTTTTTTGCCGCTTGAAAGCACCCTTTCGATGTTGACATCAAGGCCCTTTTTCATATTGACGCACTGACCCACCGAAATATCCGCGCCGACCCCTTCGCAGTAACCGGGCACCGCATGACGCTCGATCGC
>CAUCSW010000033.1 GCA_958445555.1 uncultured Clostridia bacterium
CGAGACCCTGGGTTATCGCAAGGGTTCTCGTTGAAAACGCTCCTGCCGGCGGGCGGAAAAGATGCATCTCATAATTGAAACGCTCTTTCATATAGTTGTGCATAGTCATGATCTCGGTAACGCACTTTTCCGGCGATACCGCAGGCATACCGCCCTGAGGATGAGAGGTTGAGTGATTGCCTACCACATGTCCCTCGTTGATCATCCTTTCCACAAGGTCGTAATGTATCCGGGCGTAACTATGTACTATAAAGAAGGTAGCAGTTGCATTGTGACTTTTAAGAGAATTGAGTATACGGGTCGTGCAATCTTTGAACTCGTATCCCGCATCAAAGGTAAGATAAATGACCTTCTCATCGGTCTCCTCAATGGAATGCATACCGTATTTTCGGTAAAGCCGATCATTTTCGATTGAGGTGATGGGAATTCCCTTTTGGTAATAATCGCCGTATGAGAAACTGTAACCATGCCTTGTATTGTCAAGACCTCTCACACGGTCAACCAGAGCTTTCTGATCCGCCGTCAGACTGTCATAGAGTTCGTCCTTGCCGGGCTTCTGTGAGGGAGTGGGAGCAGGCGAAGAGGAAGAAGCAGCCTCGGAAGAAGGCGACTTGGAAGAAGTGCCCGCTTTCGAAGATGTTGCCGCCGAGTTCGACGAAGTGCCGGAAGACGTCGACGAAGTCCCGGAAGACGAACCTTTGATAAGGTTTGACGAAGCGTCGGGATACTTCCCGACGGGAATGGCGTTGTTTTTGGAAAGCAGGACCGATGTGAGAACCGCTGCCGCGACGATCACCGCGACCAGAACCGATGACGCAATGATGATAAATGTTCGGTTCTCAAACAGCTTTTTCATAATTTTTTATCCCCTCAAATGTTGACACTGTAGTTTGTCGAATGCCGCCCCTCTTTTTTAAGATGCCGCTTTAACCGCTTCAGCATCGCGCTCTCACCCTCATCGCGCAGAAGGGTAAGCATTCCTTCAATGTAATCCGAAGTTTCGGTATGTATCGTTCTTGTCGCCTTCCCGCCGAGAAAATACTCAAGCGGATGGGCTTCGGTATATTCTTTTCCTTTGTAGGTCTTGCTTGCCGCTATGCGGTCGCACAGGAGCTCGGCAACCGAACCGAGCGGCATTTTTACCGGCGTGACCCTCCTTGTTACGGGATCGTAATCGGTCCAGTACTCAAAGTGGTGACGGTTGCGCCCTTTATGATGCATCCATGCCGCCGAATATCCTTTGTCGAGCCTTTCAAGCTCATTGGGACTGCGAACGCCGCCGGCATAGTATATGACACCGGGTATGAATTCCGAAGGAGAAAACTTTGAGAGATCGTGCTTGATCCCCGCGAAGGGGATTCCTGCCCGACAGCACAGAGCGAACACCTTTCTTCGATGCCGCATTACGGTCCGTAAGTGACCCGTGAGCTTCATATCAGCCGTGGAGACCCTCTTCCTGTCTTTCCATATTCTCAACGACAATGTCGTGAATGTCGCCGAGTGAAGCGCAGTATTCAAGCACTTTCCAGGGCTCGTTGGTATGGTAGTGGATCTTTATAAGCTCCTCGTCGCCGACGGCAAGCAGGCAGTCGCCCTTGAAGTTGTCAACGAAGTAGTCGTATATTTTATCTTCATCCAGATCGGTTCCCTCGATCAGAAGCTGAGTGTCAAATTTAAATTCCAGCATGATTTTACCTCCTAAAGTAAATCATTTTATAAATTCTCTTTTGAATTTCCGATACGGTCGTCAACCTTCGGTATGAGAATATAATACAATCAATCAAATTAAAAAGCAATTACAAACCTGTAATAATTACAAAATTATTTTTTCTGTGTGCGGTGAAGAGTTATACGTCTTTTGAACCTGCCGCAAAGGAAAACACGGTCATCGCGCACCATGACGTGGTGTGTGATGGCCGTGCCGCTTTCTCTTGCGGAAAGTCTTTATTCGGTCCCGTCTCTCCTGTCAGCAGCAATTGGATGTACCTCTTGCCTGCCGATAATCTGTTACAGTGATGCCTTTAATATTTCGAGGATATCCTCCTCGGTGAGCGGTGCCCATGCGTTTTCAAGACCCTCATTCACGGCAATATGGTGTGCCATTTCGGAGAGTCGGGACTCATCTATTCCGACCGCGCGCAGATTCATCGGCATTCCGAACGATTCAAAGAGATCATAGACCGCGTCGATCGTCTTTTCCGCTATCTCTCTGTCGCCGAGTTTCGGGTCTATTCCGAAAATGTGTGTGCCGAAGCTTACAAAGCGCTCCGCGGTATCGTCGTTCAGTATATGCCTCATCCAGCGGGGTGTCAGTATTGCAAGCCCCTCCCCGTGGGTTATGTCATAGTACGCGCTGAGAGCGTGCTCCATAGCGTGGCAGGGCGATCCCGAGGGACTGTTGCCTATAGAAAGGATTCCGTTGCAGGCAAGCGAGCAACCAACCATCATCTCTCCTCTGGCTTCATAGTTTTCGGGATCGGCAAGTGCCGCCTTGGCTGATTTTATGAGACTTTTTATCGCCGATTCGCACATGCCGTCGGTAAGGGAGGAATGCTCCTTGCAGAAATACTTCTCAATAATATGGTTGATTGCATCCGCGGCACCTGCAGCAGTCTGTTTTTTTGACACCGAGAAGGTGTACTTCGGATCAAGGAAGGACACCGCCGGGAAAAGATGTTCATCCAGATATCCGACCTTATCATTTGTTTCGGTTCTGGAAATAACGCAGCCGCTGTCGTATTCCGATCCGGTGGCGGCAAGTGTCAACACATCAATAAGAGGCAGTGCCGCCTTTGCCTTTACTTTGTAGGTGATGAGGTCCCACGGCTCACCGTCGTAGAGTGCACCGGCGCATATTGCCTTTGAGCAGTCAAGCACACTTCCGCCGCCGACGGCAAGCACCGCATCGACATTATGCTCCTTACAAAGGCGAACGCCCTCCAGAACGCTTGTTGTATATTTGGGATTGGGTTCAATACCCGAGAGCTCATATATTTCGAAGTCGGCGAGCAAGCTTTTGACCTCGTCGTAAAGACCGATCTTCTTAATGCTTCCGCCGCCGTAGGTAAGGAGTATCTTCCTGCCGTAACGCGAAAGCTCCTCGGGCAATCTTTTGATCGCATTTTTGCCGAATACCAGCTTTGTCGGAGTGTGATAAACAAAATCCATCATTTTTGATCACCTTTCATTCTTTGCTTTTTTTGTTTCATAAAACAGGGGGCGCTCACCGTCAGCCGACCGCAGGGGATGCCTTTTGTCTTCCCCGTCGACACGGCAAACGCCTTTCTCGCTTGTATGTTTTTGCCGCTTTGTGCCGATGCTGATGCTCACGGTTAATAAAGAAGTGCACACTGAATCATCTGCCAAAGCCACCCTGCTATTCCCAAAATATAACGGGGCTTCACAACTGTTCTCCTAACGATGGCTGTTTGATGCGGATGCGTCAGGATCAAGTGCTGCAAAGACATCCGAGGGTCTGAAAACAAGGGTGCACTTCTTGTTGCCGAAATGCTGAACTATTTTTATCTTATCGGTACAGTCGGAAACCGACACATCGTGCGGGAGTGTTATGAAGAGGACGCCTCCCGACTCTCGTTCACCCGAGCTGATGCTGACCTCTAAGGAACTCTTATTCACGGTGCATACCGTTTCCCCGGGTGCAGGAAAGCTTTCGGGGTATATTATGTTGACCGACAGTATTTCTCCCGTTGATCCGTCCGCCGTGCAGTACCAGCTTTCGCCGTTCTTGCTTTCAATATCGGAAAGCACTGCGACAACACCGTTGCCGAGGTCTTCCCCTCTTGCCCATCCCGACACCTTTTCGCCGCAGCTGCACAACATAACCGTTATAATAAGCATCGCGGCGATCGATAATAGTGATTTTTTCATAACGATTGACTCTCCCGCTTTCCCCTATCATACCGCAGTCCGAAGCGGCAGTTGAGGTCGTATCTTCAGTTGTCAGGCGGTTGCCATACCGTCTGCCGTCGGCTTACCCCTGTTGGTTGTCCCTGCCGACCGGCCCTTTGTCGGGTCGCAGCTGTCGAATTCTCATTTATCTTATGTTCCTTATCACACTTTATCATATTCCCGTCTTACAGTCAATATGTCCTTTCGGGGTCCTTGCATTTCGGGCACCGCCGCGCCGCGCGCTTCGCGCGCGGCGCGGCGGGCAGACCGTGCTGACGAAAAACCGGGCGGTCTTTTTTCGAAAAAAGAGCGGAGCCCCCTCCCTCAAAGAGCCGCGGCGCGGTCTGCCCGCATCTGCGCCCTCCCGACGGGAGGGCGCGCGGCGGTGCCCGAAAGATGAATGAGCTAAAGCCTAAAACGGCCGCCTGCAATGCCGCAAATCGATTGCTTTTAAAAGGGGTGACCGCCCCTGCCCGTGGGTGAACGGGTAGGGGCGGTCGGGGGGATTGGGGATGAATATGGGTGGGTATTTACAGACGCTTTGTATGCTTTTCGGCTTGCCGCTTCATCGGTGATTTTTATGGTTTTGACCGACAAATTACGGCGTCGCCGTTCACATACTCAGCGGTAGCTGTCTGTTATAAGATGCCGCTGCGGGTGACTTTCCTGCTTTTACGGTGAATTCCACCGTGTCGTCATGCTCGCTTGTCACACTGCTGACAACATATCCCGCTTCTCTCATTACGGCAACCACGCGATTAAAACTGTTAAGGAAGAATCTCACATCACCGACCGCGACCTTGTGGGGAGGTTTACGCGTGGGGACGGTGTCTTCTCTCGCTCTTTCGCGGGGATTTTCATTTTGATCGTCGGCTCTGCTTAACCGTGTGCTTTCGTTTAACAGGCTCTCGCGCCTGCCTTCGTCATACCTTAACAACCCGAGAAGCTTTGCGAGCTCATTGCGGCTCACACCGAGCCTGCCTGCAATCTCACAACTTGACATGTTGTAGTCTCGCATTGCGTCGCTGATCTTTTCGGCAAGCAAAAACGGATCTGTATCGCTGCGGTGGATGTTTTCTGTCAACTTCATCACGGCGCGGGCTTTATCATCAGCCGAGACCAACAGACACGGCAGCTTTCTCATACCTGCCGCAACGCAGGCGCGGTATCTGCGCTGACCGCATACCAGCTCATATCCGAAGGCTCCCCTCCGCACGGTGAGCGGGCAAAGCAGTCCGTTATGTCTGATGCTTTCGGTCAGACCCGATATGTCGGACTTGTCCTTTTCGGACATCCGTATTTCGCTCGGTTCAAGGTATATCAACCTGCGTTTCGCTTCTGCACCGACAGATCTTTTTAGCATCTTTTGCTCTCCTTTTCTTCCCACGATTAGATTATAATGCCGTCAATCGGGAAGTGCAAGAAAAAGCGTACAAGAAAAGCGGACAAGTTTTCGTCCGCTTCATCCGTTCATAATGGAAATTTTGAAATTTTAGCGCTGTTTCGGGGATATAATGTCGGAGTTTGCGATGATTTCTTTATGATAACCAGGTTTCTTTTATCTTTTCCGGGCAGATATCTCTCTTCGATCGACAAAATTTGCCCTCCGAGCTTGCCTGCCGCGCGTTCTCCCGCCTCAAGTTCGCCTTCCACCGCAGGTCCTTTCATCGCTATAAAGCATCCTCCGTTCTTGACATAAGGGAGACAGTATTCGCAAAGCACGGGCAAGGACGCCACCGCCCTTGCGGCAGCGACATCAAAGCTTTCCCTTAGCGGAGGTTTTGCCGCATCTTCGGCGCGGGCGTGAACGGTTTCAGCCTCAAGGCCCGTTTGCGAGAGGACCTCTCTTAAAAAGACAAGCCGTTTATTGAGCGAATCCAACAGAGTCAGCTTTATATCGGGCCTTGCGATCTTTATGACCAGTCCCGGAAATCCCGCCCCGGTTCCTACATCTATAAGGCTTGCACCCTCTTTTATATCATACGCGCCGAGCAGCAGAAGGGAATCATAAAAATGCTTTATCGCTATTCCCTCCGGGTCTGCGACTGCGGTGAGGTTCATTTTTTCGTTCCACTCCCTTAAAAGGCGGGAATAGATTTCAAGCCGCTCCGACGCCGAAGGGTCGATCTTTATCCCCTCCGATTCGGCAAGCGAGAGTGCGTTTTCTATATATGTATCCATTGCTTTCTCCGTTTCCGTCCGATCGGCGAATCGCCTTTGCCCCGCTTTGACGGGTGACGATCTGCCGTTCGTCTGTATTTGTAACAAGCCGATTGCCCTTTGCAGCTTACTCCTGCTCCCCGTTGTCGCCCGTTTGCGTCTCTGCGGCGAGTCTGACCTCACGGAGCGTCATTTCACGGCTTTCTCCCGGTGCCAGCGAACCGTCGAGAGAAAGATCTCCTATTGAGTCGCGGTGCAAGGCATTCACGCCGAGTCCGTAAACACCGAACATTCTTTTTATCTGGTGATATTTTCCTTCCCTTAATGTCACCGTGACGACTCCCGGACGCTCGGTCCCGTCAAGCAGTGCCGGTCGGCAGACAGTGCCGTCTGCAAGTGTCACCCCGCGGCGGAAGTCCTCCTTCATATTTTCGGTGATCTCACCGTCAAGGGTCACGATATATCTTTTTTTCACATGGTGTTTGGGGGAGACTATGCCGTGCGCCCAGCTACCGTCGTCGGTTATTATAAGAAGACCCGTTGTGTCCCTGTCAAGTCTTCCGACGGGAAAGAGCCCTTTTCGCTTTACAGCAGTCGGGACAAGATCGACGACGGTGGTGCGGGATCTGTCGGTCGAGGCGGTGAGCACTCCCGCAGGTTTATTCATCATTATATAGACATATTTGCTTCCCCTTACTTCTCTGTCACCGTATGAGATCGCAGAAGAATCCTCAACCTTTGATTCGGGTATCTTCACGACCTCACCGTTGACCTTCACAAGACCCGCCTTTATATCACTCTTTGCCGTTTTGCGCGGAATACAAAAGCGGTTTGAGACGAGCTTGTCCAATCTTTCGGCTGCCAACACTGCACCCTCCCCTCTTTATATTGTATCGATATCGATCTGTATAAATTTTGCCGTCGGACGATTTACCACGGGTAATACATGTGAATGGTTTGTGCCAAAAAGGTTGTTGTCGGACAATTGCCGGGCTGTTCTCCTCCGTGCAATGTCAAA
>CAUCSW010000034.1 GCA_958445555.1 uncultured Clostridia bacterium
CCGTCCTTATAATCGTGATGTTTGCGGCAAGTGTTGCGGCAGGCGCGATATGGGCGGTCATCCCCGCTATCTTCAAAGCAAAATGGGGAACGAACGAAACCCTCTTTACTCTTATGATGAACTATATAGCCATGCAGTTGGTTTCCTTCTTCTCTTATGAGTGGGCGGTACCGAAGGGCTCGGGTCATATAGGAACCATAAACCGTACGACCCATGCGGGCTGGCTCCCGTCGATAGGCGGAAATGATTACCTTCTTAACATTATAATCGTTCTTGTGCTCACCGCCGCTATATATGTTTACCTGAAATACAGTAAACACGGCTACGAAATATCGGTTGTCGGCGAGAGCGAAAACACCGCTAAATACATCGGTATAAATGTTAAAAAGGTCATAGTCCGCACAATGATACTCTCGGGCGCTATCTGCGGTCTTACAGGACTGCTTCTGGTAAGCGGTACCGACCATACGATAACGAGAGATACAATAGGCGGGCGCGGCTTCACGGCGATAATGGTGTCGTGGCTTGCAAAGTTTAATCCCGTTGTTATGATCCTCACATCACTGCTTATCGTTTTCCTCCAGAAGGGCGCATCTCAGATATCGACGATCTATGAGCTCAATAAATCGTTCTCGGATATAATAACCGGTATCATAATTTTCTTTATAATCGGCAGTGAATTCTTTATAAACTATGCGGTCAAGTTCCGTGCAAAGACGAAGGAGGAGGCTTAAAAGATGCTTATTTCGTTTATACAAAGAGCGATAATGCAGAGCATCCCGCTGCTTTTCGGATGCACGGGAGAAATCCTCACCGAAAAATCGGGAAACCTCAACCTTGGAATTCCGGGTATTATGTATGTCGGCGGTATCAGCGGCGTTATAGGAGCCTTCCTGTATGAGGGCAGCATCCCTGCGGATATGGCGCTCAATCCGTTTCTTGCGATAATTATTCCGCTGCTTGCAAGCATCGCCGGTTCCCTTTTGATGGGCTTGATATATAGCTTCCTCACCATAACCTTAAGAGCAAATCAGAATGTTACCGGTCTTGCACTCACGACATTCGGAATCGGTATCGGCAACTTCTTCGGCGGTTCGCTGATAAAGCTTACGAACAGTGAGCTGCCCTCTATTTCTCTGAGCAGAACGAGCGCGGTCTACAGTGCGGCACTGCCGTTTGCCGACGATCTCGGATGGTTCGGTAAAATATTCCTGTCATACAGCTTTCTTGCCTATGCAGCGGTGATCATAGCCATTGTGGCATCGTTCATACTTAAGCGTACAAGGGTGGGACTGAATCTTCGCGCGGTCGGAGAGAGCCCCGCAACGGCGGATGCGGCAGGTATAAATGTAAACAGATATAAGTATGTTTTCACCTGCGCCGGAAGCGTTATAGCAGGCCTCGGCGGTCTTTACTATGTAATGGATTATGCAGACGGCATCTGGTCAAACGACGCGTTCGGCGATCGCGGCTGGCTTGCGATCGCGTTGGTCATTTTCTCGCTCTGGAGACCGAAGTCGAGCATCCTCGGTTCTATAGTGTTCGGCGGACTTCTTATCATACATAACTACATCAACACATTTATCGTTTTTGTGAATAATTCCCTGAATATCTCCCTGCCTCAGATCGGAGTAAATACTCAGGAGATCATAATGATGCTGCCTTACATAGTCACTATTATAGTTCTTATTGTGGGAAGTATTAAAAACAGAAATGAAAAGCAGGCGCCTGCAGCTCTCGGGCAGTCATATTTCAGAGAAGACAGATAGAGTAAAGGTACTCTCCGTGGGTTCTCCCCCGCAATCTCTCAGTTGGCTCGACCGACACGGCCATACCTTAGGACGGTCTTCTGCCTCTTCCTAAACAGGATCATAAAAGTGCAAGACGGGCGGATCTTGTAATGCGGCGTGGTGAATGTCGGCAGGTGACGCCGAATGCACGATGGCATACCTGTTTGCTGCCATCCCGTCACAATCATAAGTATAAAAACGGAATTGTATTGACCGTGAGTCTCTGCAATTCCGTTTCTTTATTTTGATATACAGTATATTGATCAAAAGCAAAAAAATACATTATTCCCATATTTTTTCACTTATATATCAATTCTGTTTTCGCACAATAATACTGCAAACGCAAAAACGACGGAAATAAGGAGTGAATATATAATGGCTATCAATCCTAACGCTAAGGACGCTCTTAACCGCTTTAAGATGGAAGCTGCCAGCGAAGTAGGCGTCAACCTCAAGCAGGGATACAACGGTGATCTTACCTCTAAGCAGGCAGGTTCTGTCGGCGGACAGATGGTTAAAAAGATGATCGAGTCTTACGAGAACGGTATGAAGTAAACCTTTTCTTTATATCAAAGAAAAGACGATCTTGTTTCGGCAGCGACATTGACTGTCGGGACGCACGAATGGGACGCGCCGAATATTCGGCGCGTCCCATTGATTTTGTCTTTTGGTCTTTTGATATGTAAAATTTGACCTGTCGGAGAATGACAAAGTAACCTATGGCCATAGGCTTTTTGATCACTTTGCAGCAGTCGCCTTATTGTCAGCTCCCGCAATTTTAGGCTTGGTCCTCTTGCTGCCGATGATTATTCCGGCTGCTATCAATATGTAGGAAATGAGATATTGGATCCGGAATATATTTTCTCCGAGCAGCAGAGCTCCGAATATGCATGCAAAGACGGGTTCTGCAAACTTAATGATGAACAGTGATGACAATTCCGCTTTTTCGACCGTCTTATACCAAAGGCAGTAGCTTACGACCGATGCCGCGCAGATATATATAAATACCAGCACTGCGGAAAGTGACAATGATGAAAACTTTGCGCCGGATATAAGCGCGACCGTAACCATGACTGCGCCGCCGAAAAGCTGGGACACCCCCGTCAGCACAAACGGGTGGTTGTTTTTAAGCGCGGATTTGCCGAAAGTGTTGGCGAACACAGTACAGAATGATGCAAGGATTATAAGGAGATCACCCACGGAAAAGCTCAGCTTTCCGCCTCCGGTGTTTATCGCCGCGATCCCCGCGAATCCCACGAGAGCGCCTGTTATTTTATATATACTGAACCGTTCTTCCTTGATAAAAAGAAAACAGAAACATATATAAAGAAGCGTGCCGAGCTGTTTGAGGATCGCGGTCTTTGAACTGTCGGTGAGTGAGAGTCCCACATAAGTAAATGTGTAGTGAAGAACGACCGAGAATATGCCGGTAAGCATTATCGGAAGCAAACTTGTTTTGAAGTCCTTGGAAAACTTCATTTTCTTGGCACCCGTAAATATGCAGATCGCAATACCGCATATAAAAAACCTCACACCCGCAAACAGCATTATATCGGGAACCGACTTTGTGTTGATATTAAATGCCGAGTAACCGAGCTTGATGAAGGGGAAAAGAGAACCCCACAGTGCCATTACTATAAGTGCCGCCGCCGTTTGTTTCAACCTCTCGGAGGGAGCACGGCTCATAAGCTGAGCACGACCTTTCCGACATTTTCGCCTCTTTCAAGGATCGCATGAGCCTCTGCGGCCTTTTCCATGGGCAGAACCTTATACACGGTCGGCTTTATCTCTCCGCTTTCAAGTTTGGGCCATACATTCTTAACAAGGTCGGCGAGTATCCGTGATTTTTCTTCCACCGATCTCTTGCGGAGCATACTGCACTTAAATTCGATGCCTTTCGTGAGCAGGGCACGGAGAGGTATAGTCGCGGTGACACCGTCAAGTGTTGAGATAAGTATCCACCTGCATCCCTCATTGACAAAGGGAAACGCCTTTCCTATCGTCTCTCCCGCAAGGCAGTCTACGGCGACATCGACCGGATGTCCGCCTTTGGCTTGCTTTTCCAGCACCTCGGCGGTGTCCTCCTTTGATGTGTCGATCATCACATCCGCGCCGAGATGCGCGATCGCGTCTTTCTTTTCCCTGTCGAGACCAGAGGTGATGACATATGCACCGAACGCCTTTGCCATCGGAATCCCAACACTCGCAAGACCGCTTGCACCTGCGGGGAAGAACAGAGTCTCACCCGATTTCATTCTGCCCTCGGTGAACAGATTGAGGTAGCAGGTCGCATAGGCTTCGGGAAGAGAAGCAGCCTCAAAAAAAGAAAGCCCCTTCGGTATCGGCATCACCATTCCTTTGTTGACCGAGACCCTTTCGGCGTATCCGCCGCCGCCGAGAAGTGCGCATACCGAGTCGCCCTCACGGTATTCGGAGACATTTTTGCCCACTCCCGCAACCGTTCCCGCGACTTCAAGGCCCATCCACGGCGGGCATCCCTCGGGAGACGGATATTTGCCCTGCCGCTGCAAAAGATCCGCACGGTTAAGCGCCGCGGCGCGGATCGATATCAGAACATCATCGTCGCCTACTTTAGGCTCTTCGACATCGCTCCAGACAAGGTCTTTATTTTCATTTACAAGCATTGCTTTCATATGATTATTATCCTTTCAAAAACAGATACCGCCCATCTCTGCCGCCGCTTTGGGATCGTATAGGTATGGCGGCGTATTACAGACAGGACAGGTTGGACGGGAAAAACGCGGCTTTCGGTTACCTTGGACCGAGTGTGCGACCGCCGTCAACGAGAATGTTGTCGCCGGTTATGTAGTCCGCCTTGGAGGAGGACATAAACGCGACCAGCTCTGCAACATCGATAGGCTTGCCGGAATGCCCGTTTTCGCCGAGGCAGGTCGAATGCTCCATAATGGTGTTGCTGTCATGGGGGATCGCTCCCGGCGCAATGCAGTTGACCGTAATGTTATACTTTCCGACCTCTATGGCGAGTGCCTTTGTAAACGATATCATTGCGCCCTTTGCGGCTGAGTAGTCAACACGCGTCTGAAGACCGCATACACCCGCTATGGAAGAGAAGTTTATTATCTTGCCGCTCTTCTGTTCGATCATATAGGGGAGAACTGCCTTGGTGCAGTTCATGGTACCGTAGATATTGAGGTCGATAACGAAATGTATCGTATCCATTTCGGCATCCGCAAAAGAGGAAATCTTATTTATAAGCCCCGCACTTCCGCCTGCATTGTTTATCATTACATCGACGCTTCCGAGTTTTTCGTGCGTCAGCTCAGCCATTTTCTGCATCGCGGCATAGTCGGTGACATCCGCGGCGAAGTATTCGCACTTTACTCCCATTGAACGAATCTCCTCACTGAGGGGGATAAGGCGCTTTTGGTTGAGGTCGCAGAGCATAAGGTTTGCGTGATATCCGGCAAGTGTTCTTGCAGTCACGGAGCCTATGGAGCCGGCGGCTCCGGTAAGAATAATATTTTTTCCCGTTAACATTTTTATAGTACCGTTCCTTTCATTTGTTTGTGAGTTTTCGGTTACTCTTTCAGAATGACAGAGAACAACAGATCGTCCGTTCGAATACGGGTCAAAAGGTTATATGCGGATCAAAGGAGCATATGCGACCGGAAGGTCATATGCGGCTTAAAAGGTTATAGACGGTTACCATTGTGGAAAGGGGAAGCTGATCCAATACGCTTGATTCGTTGAATCTGTCTACGCAGAACATTATATATGAGCCGAGCAGGGGGCCGATCATACGGGTATATTTTGTCATAGCCCCGTTTGCGTGATAATGGATCTTGGTATCGGAATATCGGTTCTTTATATGGATCATGGTCTTTAAGTATTCGGCAAGTTGCTCATCCGTGTTGCATTCACCGGTAACGAGTTTTATGACATCCGGCTTGCGCTCATGAATAAAGTCAAGCAGGTCGGTCACCTGAGTGCAGTCGAGGAAGCAGCCAGTATGGGTTGACAAAAGCACCTCCGCACCCTTATCGTGCACGCGTGAAATGAATTCTTTCTGTCGGGCTATTGTTTCCGGATTGAGAGAGACTTCGTTCGGGCAGGCGGAAACAAAACTCATATTGCTTCCGGGATTGCCTACGGTAAGGGATGCCTTTGTGTTCCTGTCGGGTTCAAAGGTGTAGCCCTGCATATCTACCCCCGCGGCACCCGCATCGACGGCGATCAGGAATTCCCGTGCGCGCTCATCGTCACTGTCGTTCATAGTATTAAGCGAATAATCCTGGTTGTAATGAAGTGCGAGAACCGGCTTGTCAGTAAAGTCACACAGGGGCTTCAGTTATTCCTCTGGCATCTCGCTTTTCGGCAAGGGCGAAAGATGAAAATCAAACGCCATTGCTCCGTTTACACTACCGTTTTTGATCGCTCCCTTGACTTCGTTTACGGTCTTGCCTTTTACCACACTGACTATCAGCGGGGCATCGTGATTCGCAAAAGACGGTCTCATTCTTATCTCCTCGTTTTATAATTGTTGTTTTCGGTATAAGAATTATACGATTTATTCCGATATTCGGCAATGCATTAAACGATATAATTGTCATTTATGATATTTTTTCTTGCTTTTGATGACAAACGGTGATATATTTACTTATATAAAATCGGACACCTTGCACGGGGGAGCCGATCCTTTAGTGCATACATAACAACCGCACCGTACATATATAACAGCCGCACCGCGTGCAAGCTCATAAAAAAGAAAGGAGCGGTCAAAACGGTTCTCGAAAACGCAGTTATTACAAATATATATTCCGTCAATCTCACCGACTTCAAATCGACCGTGACAAAAAGAAGAATATACCGCGAACGCTGCGGATTGATATTCAAGACGGAAGGAAAAACGGTTTATAACTTTAACGGAAAGACATTCCGATCGGGCGAGGGAAAGTGCCTGTTTCTGCCCAAAAATATAGAGTACGAGTTTTCGGTCCTTGAAACCGGGGCGTGCTACACCGTCGATTTTGACATAGATGTCTTTCCCGGAACCGAGCCGACAGAGATCGAACCTGCGGCGATGAGCGATATCATCAGGCACATAATACCGCTTTACAGGTTGTGGAACGCAAAAGCGCCTGCATATCACAGCCGATGCATGAGTGAGTTGTACCGTATAATTACATATCTTACCGCCGAAAGCGGTGAATATCGCTATAAAAGCAAGTCCGATAAGATATCTGCGGCGGTGGCGTATATGAATGAGCATTTTTTGGACCCTTCGATCAGTAATGCGGTAATAGCGG
>CAUCSW010000035.1 GCA_958445555.1 uncultured Clostridia bacterium
CGGCGGGGCCTACCCTGTCCGGTGCGGCGTTATCCCCCACGAACGGCGACCCCCCCGATGCGACAAGTCACGGTTTTTCGCCGACTCTACTCACAGTAGAGTACAAAAAACGCCGCCCGTCGGCCCGCGCAGGGTGCGCGGCGGTGGGCGGCGGTGGGCGGCGGACGGAAAAATTCCATGTCGGGCTGACAATTATGTGTATTCGTCGGCTTTGCTGATACCTTACTTCTCGCTACTCAATCTTACTTATAACTTTCGCTTTGCGTGTCGGCCCGCTGCTTTCGGTTCATAATTTTCTCGCTCGTCTATGAGCGCTTCGGATCGTTAGTGCGATCAAGTAAATAGTCAATCGACACATCGTAATAATCCGCAAGCTTTATCAACACTTCGGCGGTAAGAGAAATTACGCCGGTCTCATATTGGGAATATGTGTTTTGAGAAACATTCAGATACTTTGCCAGCTCTTTTTGCCTTATGTCGCGATCCTCTCGTATGCTGCGCAGATTTTTGAAAACCATAAAAATCACCTCGAGATTATTATGGTTCATCTGTAAAAAAGATATTGACATTTATCTGTAATACAGATATACTATATGTGTCGGATTCCATTGTGTATGACCGCATCCAATCGAATGGCCGCGAATTCTGCCTTATCGGTAGGTTTCTGTTGAGCACAAAATATGAGTTCGGTATAAAATGAGGAGGAAAATAAATATGAATTCCGTAAGCTACATGACATCGCTTTTGACATTCTACTTAAAAGGAGAAATTCGGTCAGAGCAAAACTTTCTGAACCTTAAGAAGCCGAATACGATACTCGGTTTTATTCCGTTGGGAGCAAAAAAAGAGTCGCTTCCGGTAAATCAACTGTCATCCGTGGAATCCAACTTTAAGCTCCGGGTCGGATCCCTGCTCATCGGCGCGATTATTGCAATAATCGGACTGTTCCTGTTCTCAACAAGTTTTATTCTTGCCCTTATTCTTCTTGTAATAGGGGTCAACAAGGCGATAACCGCATTTGAGACCATTCTGTCTATAAAGACTACCGCCGGAGACGAAAAGTTTATCTCGTTTCTTGTTTTTGAAAAATCAAAGGCAGATGTTGCAGAGTCAATGATAAGAGACATTATTTCCGGCAGACTTGACGACACAAACAACAGAATTCATACCGACAGAATCGTAGAGGCTATCAACAACAAATAATCTGCGTTCCGAAGGGTTCGGAAGAACCCTGAGCCGCAGAACGGATCACCTAAAAGACGCGAAACACACAATAAACCGTTTATGAAAAATCCGAGACCCGCTGTATCTGTGGATCTCGGATTTTTATGCTATTTTCTACATCAAACGCTTATAAGGTTTTTGTTTTAATTCCTTGTTGCCCTCGACTGACAAGAGCAAAAAGCATTTCGGTGCGCAAGTGCTGCGGTGGGCGCGGATGCCCGTGCACCGCGAGCCGGCGCAATGTGAAAGTGTGCTTCTGACCTTCTCTTGTTTTATTTGCCACCGCACGGAAAGCCCTCCCCCCTCTTTGTGCCCGCGCCCTGCGGTCTTGTCCCCCTACTCCCACCCGTAGCCAAAATCGCAGATTCGACAAAATTCGACACGGGTGTAAATTTTGGAACTCGGTTTTAGTTACCATATCAGGCGTTGGTTGTATCCGATTGAGCGCCCGCGCAGGGTGCGGGCGCGGGGCAGGAGCGTTCGCCAGTGTCACCACTTATCAAGGAGAAGACCCGCGCGGCGGGGCCTACCCTGTCCGGTGCGGCGTTATCCCCCACGAACGGCGACCCCCCGATGCGGCAAGTCACGGTTTTTCGCCGACTCTACTCACAGTAGAGTGTTAAATAAGCCGCCCGTCGGCGCGCGCAGGGTGCGCGGCGGTGGGTGCATTTATGTTTTCGGCGGTTGTCGGTCACGCCTTCGGTCGGCGTCAATTTCTGTTGTCGCCGACCGTATTCCCGACGGTTTGAGCAATGATTATGTATATTCGTCGTCTTCGCTGACACCTTACTTCTCACTACTCACTTTTACTTATAACTTCCGTTTTACGCAGTGCTTTTGCCGCTAAACCAGCTTATGAAGTATTTCTTCGCGGGACATCGGCAAAAGATCCGCAGGTGCGATATCAAGCATGGTAAAGCAACCGAACCTTCCCCTTGTGTTCAGGCGATATGCAGCCCTTGCGCAGGCAACCAGCACGCCGCCAGTAAACTCGGGATTTGAATCCAGTTTCAATGAAAACTCGGCAACCGAGTTATGGTTTCCGCTTACATCCGCCCGTCCCGTGCGGATCACGCATCCGCCGTGAGGCATCTTTGAGTGATTTTCGTCCATTTCCTCCTGTGATATAAAGGTGACGGTCGTATCGTACTCGTCAAAGTAATTGGGCATTGTAACGATCTTTCTCGTTATTTCCTCGCGGTCGGCGCCTTCTTTTGCCACAACATAGCACTCTCTTAAGTGCTTTTGGCGAACGGTGAGGTCGGGCGTTTCGCCGCTTCTGACGCTCGACAGGGCTGATTCTATCGGCACGGTATACTGCCTTGCATCGGCTACACCGTCAATACGGCGAATAGCGTCCGAATGTCCCTGACTGACACCTCTGCCCCAGAAGGTATAGCTTTTTCCGTCGGGGATCGCAGCCAAGGTATACGCCCTTGCAAGAGAGAACAGGCCGGGATCCCATCCGGAGGAAATGATTGCACTTGTCTTTCCTTTTTTCGCTGCCTTATCGACGGCAGCGAAATGGGCGGGTATGTTGGCGTGGGTGTCAAAACTGTCAACGACCGTAAATTTTGCAGCAAGTGACGGGGTCATCTCGGGTAGATCCGTCGCACTGCCGCCGCAGAGGATAAGTACATCGGGTCCGCCCGCTCTGCCTCCGAGGGCGGAAAGCGGCTTAACCGGCACGCCCGGGGTAGCAAGGGTGATCTCCTTCGGGTCCCGCCTTGTATAGACTGCGCAAAGCTCTGTATCGGGGTTGAGCTTTATTGCCTGCTCGACGCCCCTTCCGACATTACCGTATCCGACAATTCCGATCTTCATATCAATATCCTTTCGCTTATTACCGAAATATTGGGTCCGACGGCGGGCACTCTGCCTTAACGGCTAACAGTCTCGGCCGTCGGGCCGGGCTTTATTTATATGCGTTGGTTTTCAGCGGGAATCTGCAAAAGCGCGTGCGGCACGGCGGCATACCGCCGCGCCGCACGCGCTCCGTTCGCCTGTTTTTCGGTCAAAAAGTCTACTTCAGGAAAGCTTTGTATGCAAGGTATGTGGTATAAACATCATACTTACTTACCACTTCAAAAGGAGCGTGCATTGACAGTACCGGAACACCGAGATCGACGACATCTGCGCCGAGTCCCGAAATGTAAAGTGCCACGGTGCCGCCGCCGCCTGCATCAACCTTGCCGAGCTCGCCTGTCTGCCAGTGGATCCCGGCACCGTCAAGCATTGCTCTTACCTCGCCCATAAACTCGGCGGAGGCATCGTTTGAACCGCTCTTGCCCCTGGCGCCGGTGTATTTTGTTATCTCGTCTCCGTGATTAAGATATGACGCGTTACGAGGCTCCATAACATCGGGGAAGGTGGGGTCAAATGCCGCATTGACATCCGAGGAAAGGCACTTTGAATTGCGAAGAACCTTATATCCGTCGGTTCCCTGCATTTTTGCAAGGTCCTCGGCAAAATACTGAAGGAAGCAGGAATCAAGTCCGGTGTTTCCGACCGATCCGATCTCCTCCTTATCGGCAAGAATGGTGACCGCCGTTTTTGCCGGATGCTCCGCTCCGAAGATAGCGGTCAGCGAAGGATATGCGCAGACGCGGTCATCGTGTCCGTATGCTCCGATAAGCGAGCGGTCGAAGCCGATATCGCGTGTGGGGAGAGCGGGAACGCACTCAAGCTCTGCCGAGAGGAAATCGCTCTCGGTTATGCCGTACTTTTCAAAAAGGATGTTGAGGACATTGAGCTTGACAAGTTCGCTTTCGTCGTCATCCTTAAAGGGATAGCTGCCGACAAGGATATTCAGTTCCTCGCCCTTTATGCCTTCCGAAAGGGTGCGCTTGCTCTGTTCCGCCGCAAGATGGGGCAGCAGATCGGTTATTACAAAGCAGGGATCGTCAAGACTGTCGCCGACAGACACATCAACGACCGTTCCGTCCTTTTTCACCACAACTCCGTGAAGTGCGAGCGGGATAGAGGTCCACTGATACTTCTTTATGCCGCCGTAGTAATGAGTTTTGAAAAGTGCAAGCTCATTTGACTCATAGAGAGGATTCGGCTTAAGGTCAAGGCGGGGCGAATCAATATGGGCGGCGACTATATTGAGTCCGTTTTCCACAGGCTCGGTTCCGATGACCGCAAGGATCATTGATTTTTTATGATTGTTAAAGTATATTCTTGATCCCGGAGCATAATTCACCGAAGGGTCAAACTCAACAAAGCCGTTTGCCTCGGCAAGGGCGACAGCCTCCTTTACAAAGAGCCTTTCGGTTCTTGCCTTATCGAGAAACGCTTTGTAGCCCTCGCAGTATTTTTCTGCTTCCGGAATGCTTACTCTGTCTTCGGCGCAACCGTTGACCGACTTGGAAAACAGCTTTTTCTTGAGGTCTTTTACTTCCTTTGACATTTTTACCGACTCCTTTTGATTTGGTTTTATGTCCGCGCGGCACACCGGCTGTGCCGCCGGGTCTTGTTTCCGATCTTAGATTTCCGATATTGGGTTTCCGATATTGGATTCTTGTCTTTGTATTTCCGCTCTTATGTTTCCGGCCCCGGGTCCCTCATCTTGGATTTTTTGTTTGCTCGGCACCCGCCGTTATTTTGAGTATAACACTTTCGCACTCACTTTTAAAGTCCTCAAGCGAGCCGTTGTTTTTTATAAGTATATCGACCCGTTCGGCAAAGAACGATTCGTCGTTGCCCGCCCTGAGTCTTGCCTCCGCAGCTTCCTCGGATATGCCGTCCCGCTCTCTTATTCTTGTCAGGCTGACACATCTGTCACTGATGACCGCGACCGTGATATCGCACCTTCGGTCAAGTCCGCTTTCGAACAATGTAGGCGCATCTATAAGAACCATGTCTCGCGGAGAATTGTCGATCATACCCTCGATGTCCTTTACGATAAAGGGCAGCACCGTCCGATTAAGCTTTTCGGTCGAGACAGGGTCGGCAAACGCCGCGGCGGCAAGCTTTTTGCGATCGGGCACGCCGCCCTCTGCAACGCCGTCGCCGAAGGCTTTTATTATTGCTTTCGCGGCATCGGTGCGGCGGAGCACCGAATGGGCGACCTCATCTGCATTTATAACATATATTCCGTGGGCTGACGCAACTTCCGAAAATGTTGTTTTGCCGCTGCCGGAAGGTCCCGTAAGTCCTATTACCGTCACAGTACCACCACCTTGAAGGCAGCCGCGCGGATAAGGCGGTTGTAGACGGCGAGTCCCACGCCGTTCAGCTCGGGTGCGTGCGCATAGCACTCCTTATAGCCCTTCTCGTCCAGTCGGCGCAGTGCGTCAAAAAGCTCCGCAGCCTGTATTTCGGAGTGCAGCCGCGATCCATAGGTCACCGATTCGCTCTTCACAAGCGGTTCGTCCTCGCTGAAGCAGAGTGCGCAGACGCCCTGCCCCGCGCGATCGTTTACATATCTGCAATAGTCCTCGGTGCTGCCCTTTACCATTGTAACGGTGCACTTGGGGGAATAGTGTTTATATTTCATTCCGGGCGACGCGACCGGTCTGTCCGCAGAGATTTTCTCCAAAACCGCGGGATCCACCGTTATATCCGGTATCACTTCTTTCAGCTGCTCAAGCGTGACCCCGCCCGGACGCAAAAGTCTCGGCGGTTCGACAGCGAATGTGACGACCGTCGATTCCACGCCCACCTCGCAGGGCTCCGCCATTATGACGGCATCGATCCTACCGTCCATATCGTGAAGGACATGCTCCGCCGCCGTAGGGCTCGGTGCACCCGAGGTGTTTGCGCTCGGCGCGGCAATGGGCAGCCCGCTGAATTCGATAAGCTTGCGCGCTTCTTCGCAGGAGGGCATTCGAATCGCCACCGTATCAAGTCCGGCGCAGACCGACGACGGGATGATATCCGACTTCGGCAGCACCATTGTAAACGGGCCGGGCCAAAACCGTTCCGCGCACCGCCTTGCCTTTTCGGGGAAAGCGGATATCAGCGGAGGTAACATTTCCGTGTTTGCGATATGAACGATGAGCGGATTATCCTGCGGGCGCCCCTTGGCGGCAAATATCTTTTTTACCGCTTCTTCGTTCAGGGCGTCGGCGGCGAGACCGTAGACCGTCTCGGTGGGCATTCCCACCAATCCGCCCCTTTTTATTATCTCGGCGGCGGTTTTTATCCCGTCGTCAGAGGGAGGCAATCTCAAAGTTTCCAAATTTTTCACGACCGTTTATTTTATAGTCTTTTTCGGCGTTGGGCTGAGACGGACGGGCGTCGGCGGCGGGCACGCAAGGTGTCGCTTTTATGCCGCGGCGGACCGTCGGGCTCTGCCCTTTCCGCTTTGATCGGTTTTGTGTCTCTTAATTTTCCGGATCGGCCTTGAGCATTTCCGCTCTGTAATAGGTGACGATCGCATCAATGAGCTCGTCAAGGTTTCCGTTGAGTATTGAATCAAGCTTATACAGTGTAAGCCCTATTCTGTGATCGGTGACACGCCCCTGAGGATAGTTATAGGTTCTGATTCTCTCGCTTCGGTCACCCGTTCAGGACGTTTTCTCTTGCTTTGCGGGCTTTTTCGGAGAGG
>CAUCSW010000036.1 GCA_958445555.1 uncultured Clostridia bacterium
GGCGATATGTAAAATCTTCGTTTGCAAATTGAATGATCCTTACACACATTCCCATTTCGGAAATAACTTCGCAAAGATCGGTAATATAAGTCTGTATTCCGCCGATGGTTATCTTTTTTTCCTCCGACAGATACTTGGTATAGAATATATCGACACACTTCATATAATAACATTCAGCCTTTCGGGAACTTTCCGCCGCTCAATTTTCTGTCAGGCGCCTTATCTGTGAAAAAGCTTATCTTTAACGGCTTTTGACGCACGCCTGATACCCTGTCTCAGCACGACTCCCCAGTAAGGATCGCGCAGTTCATAAGCTTCTCTTGCCTCACCCGGATGCTTGATATCGACGCTCAGTGAATCCGACTCCGCTTTACACAGAAAAATATCATCCCCCGCGATTTTGAAGGTGACATTCGACTCGATGGGACGGGTAAGCATTCCGAACGATGCTATCGGCGCCGACGACGGGCGCTTGGTCGTGAGAATGTATTTTTTGCCGTTCGCCGACTGTCTTATTCCGTTAAGATTGACGCATATATCCTTTGCGGGGATGCCCGAGATGTCATAAGAATCGGGGAATACCCTTTCGAAAAATATATCATACTTTACGGCTTCTTCGAAATCGGGGAATCTGTAATCGGTCTTTACCGCCTCTGTCAGGGGGACCTGAAAGCAGGTGCTCGAGTGTTTCGAATGCTGCCCTGCCTCCGAAAAGTTCGTTGTCATGGCGACATACGGAATTATATAATACTTCCCGCTTTCGACCATATACTCAACAAAGTACTTTCCCCACGATTGACTGCCCCATCTCAGTATATCACCGGGAATACGGGTGCTTTCTGCGGGGAATTTATCTTCATTTTCCGAATACCAGCTCTTAAAGCCGTTCCACTGGGCAGCCGTCCAGCATTGACCCCAGGTTATGCTGAATTGGCAGCAGAAAACATCATATCCGTTATACGAGGGGGTAAACGGAAGATGTGCGAACTCACTCCAGGAGTGACTGTAAAGTGCCGTTCCGCAAATATTCGGATCATCTTTGTATCGGTTTGCGGCACTGTATGCATAATGGTAATATGACGGCGAAACAAACAGATCGTCCTCAAGAATTATCACGGCACCGTATTTTGCCGACAGATCACCGCACTGTATAACATGCTTTCTGAGTCCCTGTCTCTCGGGGAAAGCTCTTATGGTCTTGTTCCCGTGAGTCCACGGCGCATCCTCCGCCGCTTTTACAACATCGCTTTGGTTGGTGCTGCAGTCTATACTTACGATAAGCTCGATGTCATCCGACGGGTAGTCCGCCTTTTCCACGGATTCGAGCAATCTTTTAAGCGAATCCGGACGATTGTATCCGACCGCGACGATCGCAGGCTTTATTTTTTCGTTGCTCATTTTGTTTTCCCTCCGACTCAAATTACGGCTGCGGCGGCAGTTCGGGTACACTGTTCCTCATCCGCCCCGCGGCGATCGCGCATACGGATCATATCAATCGCTGAAATACAGATCTCTCGTATAGACCTTATCGAGCACATCGGCAAGGTCCTCATTATATCTGTTTGCGATTATCACATCGCTGATGCTCTTGAATTCGTCGATATCCCTTATCACACGGCTGTTGAAAAATGTATCCTCAGCCATTGTAGGCTCATAGATAACAACTTCTATTCCCCGCGCCTTAATGCGCTTTATAACGCCCTGGACCGACGACTGACGGAAGTTATCGCTTCCCGACTTCATGGTGAGGCGGTAAACGCCGACCGTCTTGGGGTCCTTGGAAATTATCTGTTCGGCGATGAAATCTTTTCTGGTACCGTTTGCTGCAACTATAGCCGAAATGATGTTCTGGGGCACCTGGTCATAGTTGGCAAGCAGCTGCTTTGTATCCTTAGGCAGGCAATAACCTCCGTATCCGAACGAGGGGTTATTATAGTGGCTGCCTATACGGGGATCGAGGCAAACCCCTTCAATTATCGACTTGGTATCAAGTCCGCGCACCTGAGCGTATGTATCAAGTTCGTTAAAATACGACACGCGGAGAGCAAGGTATGTATTGGCGAAAAGCTTGACAGCCTCCGCCTCGGTGGGATTCATAAACCGAACCTCGATGTCCTTTTTTATCGCGCCCTTTTTGAGCAGGTCGGCAAAGATCTCTGCCGCCTCTTTAAGCTCGTCGTTTCCCGCAGGGATGCCGACGATTATCCTGCTGGGGTAAAGATTGTCGTAAAGAGCTCTTCCCTCGCGCAGAAATTCGGGGCTGAAAAGTATTCTGTTACAGTTATACTTTTTGATCATTTCCTCGGTAAAGCCCACGGGAACCGTTGACTTTATCACCATTACGGCATCGGGATTGACGCCTGTTACCTGTTCGATAACGCTTTCGACACTGCTCGTATCGAAATAATTCTTTGACGGATCATAATTGGTAGGCGTTGAGATTATAACGAAACGGGCATCACGGTAAGCCGAGTCTCCGTCAAGCGTAGCCTCCAGGTCAAGCTTTTTTTCCGCAAGATACTGCTCTATTTCCTTATCGGCAATCGGAGATATCCCGTCCTTTACGGTGTTGTGTTGTGCCAGAAGAACCGCCATTGAAAGTCCGACATAGCCTGTTCCCGCCACTGCAATCTTCATAGCTTTTTCCTCCAATGCGATAATACAAAATATGATTCCGAGTCCGAGTCGACGAGAGCGATCCGAACCACGCCGTCTGTCAGCGTAAAGACAGGAAGCGCCCAAACGGTCGATGCGCCTTTTTCGGGCAAGCCGTTTGTGCACACACCGCCAAAATACAATATATATGTATTATACAACCTATGCACCGATTCGTCAAATAGTATTTACTTAAGGCGGGCTTATTGCGTGCCGAAACGGCATTCGAAAGACAACCGACGGGCAACTAATGGGTAACTAACAGATAACCGAGCGGCAGCCGAGAGTGATAAAGGGGGCGGCGGGCCGACAGGAGGCAGGGTCCGCTATTCCGTCAGCTCAAGCCGGCAAGAATGATTCTAAACCTGTCTATCCTGCTTATGACAACGCCCCGCCTCAGGCAGCGCCGCCCGCAGGAGCTTCTCTGTTTGCGGAGAAGCTCCTGCGGGCGGCGTATATTTTCGACAAGTGCTGCAGAGTGCTCGCGGTCGCCGATCTAACGGTTTTTGTCGGTCTTTGCCGCGATGTATTTTTTCTCCCAGATATTCATAAGAGCAGAATGAGGGAGAAGCTTTGAAAGGAAGCAATGGAAACGGTTATATGCTCCGTACATCGACACATCTTTTCCGCGCTTGGCATCCTTTATTGCGCGGGCGACGACCTTGTCCGGCATCACCATGGGTTTTGCGAAGGTGTTTTTTGATTTCACATCTATGTCGGCGCGATCGAAAAATGCGGTTTTGACCCAACCCGGGCAGACACAGGTGACGGTTATCCCCTTACTTTTCAATTCTCTTGCGATCGCCCGCGAATAAAACTTAACAAAGCTTTTTGAAGCAGCATATACAGCGAAATGCTGAAGCGGATTATATGTCGATTCAGAACCGAGTTCGATTATTCTTCCGCCCTCTTTCATATATTTGACGGTTATGTAGGTCATCTTTACGAGAGCGGTTACATTGAGGTCGATCATCCCGAGCTGACTGTCGAGCGAATCGGTGCAGGAGTCACCGAGCTTGCCATACCCGGATGCATTGACAAGATAAGCCACCTCGGCGTCACGGTTCTTCAGTTCGGTCTCATATACATTAAAGCTTGACGGATCGGTAAGATCAAGCGGCAGCACCCTGCTTGCGGTCTTGAGTAAGGAAGCGGTCTCTTTCAGCTTCTCTTCTCCCCTTGCGATAAGCCAAATCTCATCGAATCCGCCTTCTTTATCAAGCTGCAGGGCAAATTCCTTACCTATTCCCGAGGACGCGCCTGTTACTACCGTAATCTTCATAATTATGTATACTCCTTTTTAATAAATCTGCGCGGGTAAGCAGGAGAGCGGCGGCGCCGCGATGCGCGCCGAAGGCGCGCATAAAAGGGCACGGCGGAGGTAACTGTCATCCGCCGCGCTTTTTCTGCAGCCGCTTCGCTGCAGAAAAAGCGACGGCATATAAAACGGCATCAGCCGTCGTGCCCGTTTGCGCCCTCCATAAGGAGGGCGCACGGCGCCTCCGTGGGATCATACCTTGCGCAGGTCACAACAATTAAACTTATGCTGCCTTATTGCCCGTTTTTGCTCCTTTTCTTTCTTCCCTTCAGCGCATTCATCATTATGTAAGCGAAGATCAGAAGCAGTACCGTTCCGATGACCACGGCAAACATTTCCCACTGTTTCACACCGTGTCCGAAAAAGTAGAGATTGCAGTCCACACTATCCTTTATCTTTTCAACAACTTCATCGGGGAATCCGAATTTTGCCATTTCGGCAAAAGTTCCGCGCATCGAGAAATTGCGCAAAAGCGATGTACCGTATGTGCCCGGCAGGAATGAGAGTACCTTTTGCAGGGTGTCCGAAAAGCTTGATATCGGCATATAGGCGCCGCATACAAAGCCGTACCCGGCACTTACTATAGTACCGACCGCCGAAGCCTGACCGTTTGTTTTTAAGGGAAATACCACACAAGAGGAAAGCGCGGTCCCGAAAAGAGTAATAAGGAACACGGTCACTATCAGAGAAACAACATCAAGGGCGGACAAGTACCAGCCCGTGACTCCGAGATACAAAAAGCAGGCTCCGAGAGCGATATAACTGATTATAAGTGATGAGACAAGAGTGGCGACATAATATCCGAGCGCAAGGGTCGATGACCTGACCGGTGCGACATTCAAATCGCGTCTGGCGCCTGTCAGCTTGTCCTGAACCATTATCAGGTTGGAGCAGAACGGCACCGTCACGCAGCTTACGGCAAGCAGCGAAGATATAAGCTGACCTCCGACGCATCCCTTTATGAGCGAATCGGGTATCTGAGCGCCCGCCTTCATCAATTCGCCTTTGAACGACTCTTCAAAAACATTCTTTAAGAATGTGGTATACAAAACCAGGAGAATTATAGGTGTTATAAGGGATGTAAAGAACATACCCTTATCTCTGAAATACAGTTTCACATTACGCTTTATCAGCGCTCCGAGCTCTGTCATTTATCGTCGCCTCCAGTAAGTTTTTTGCCGGTCACCGAAAGAAAAACATCGTCCATTCTTCCCTTTATTATTTCATAATCCCTAAACAAATCAGGGTGTCCGATTATAAGCTTTGTTGCAGCGTCGGTATCGGGGACTTGTATCCTGAAAGCGTCGCGCAGGGTCTCGTAAGGTCTTCCGAGTTCTTTGATCTCTTCCTCTTTCGCATTGTATATGGTAACAAAATCGCCTGTGTATGTATTTTTAAGATCGAGGGGCGACCCTTTTGCCGCTATTTCTCCGTGATCGAGAATTATAACATAATCCGCATCGGCTGCTTCTTCCATATAATGAGTGGTGAGGAACACCGTCATATTGTCGCGGCGGCGCAGTTCGTCGACCGTTTTCCACAACAAGCTTCTCGTTTGCGGATCGAGCCCTGTCGTAGGCTCATCAAGAATAAGTATCTTCGGTTCATGGAGCAGAGCCCTCGCAATATCTATTCTTCTGCGCTGACCGCCCGAAAGCTTGCCGACCCTGCGCTTTAAGAGGTCCTCAAATTCAAGAGTCTTTGCAAGGTCATAAAGTCTTTCACGAAAGCGGTTTGGGCTTATTCCGTAAAGTGCGGCGCGGCTCTCAAGATTTTCCCTGACCGTTAATTCGCCGTCAAGTACCGAGTTTTGAAAAACAACTCCGAGGGATCTGCGCACATCATCGGGGTGCTCGTCGGGGTCGCGTCCGTTGATAAGAACGGATCCCCCGTCCCTGTCGAGCTGCCCGCAAAGGATGTTTATTGTTGTTGATTTTCCCGCACCGTTCACTCCGAGAAAGGCAAACAACTCGCCTTCTCTGACCTCAAAGCTCAGGTCATTGACCGCTTTGACATCTCCGAACGATTTGTAAAGACCGTTGATCTCAATTATATTGCTCATTTCACCACTCCTCCGGCATATAAGCCGCTCGCCTTTTTTTAAGTTTTTTATGTCTGCCGCTCTTCTTTTTTAAGTCGCGGCGGCGTACATCTTCACGCTTTGTCATTCACTTCCGGTCCCATTCGGCATACCGATCAATCGTTTGAATTCGGCATCCTTATTGTAATTACCGTCCGAAAAGTGCGGTATATTCTTGATCGCATTCAGCACTGCAAGGCTGAATCCCGACAGGATTGAATCGATCTGCTCCCCCGTGTACGGGCATTCTCCGGTTACGATAAGAGTTGCAAGACTATGCACCACCAACCACATATCCCTGAAATATCTGTCGGCATCATCGACCGAAATACCGTAAATGCGCATAATGGGTTCCCGCACGGCATTCATCGAATGCTCCATCACGGTAACCGCGCCGCCGGTGTCGGAATTGTCCCGCGTCAAAAACAAAAGTCGGTAAAGCTGCGGTTCGTTCTTTGCAAACTTTATATACTGTTTGCCGAAGCCGAGAAACGGAATCTTTTCGCAAAGTCCCTCGGCGGTATAATCGTCAAACAACCTTTCCGCCGCAATGTTGACCTCGTTTCTCAGCGCCTCCATTGTATTAAAATAGGTGAATACGGGTTGTGTGGAGACATTGAGTTCCTCGGCAACCGACTTGGCGGTAAGACCCTCGGCCCCCTTTTTGCGGACCACCCTTACCGCTGCATTTATCATTTC
>CAUCSW010000037.1 GCA_958445555.1 uncultured Clostridia bacterium
GCCGAAGAGGAGCGGCTTTTATATGTCGCGATAACGAGGGCTTCCGAAAAGGCGGTGTTTGTGATAAGCGAGCGGGACGGCCAGCCCGAAACAGAGCTCGGCACGGAGGAGCTGAGGGACGGAAAGCTCGGCACGGAGACCATACGCTCGGCTGCCTGCTACGCCGACTGGCTGATGGCTGCAGCGGCGCTGACGCCGATAAGCGGTGAATGCGGCGGATTTAGCGAGGGCGGCTATAAAAAAGACGATTTCGGAAAAGATAACTCCGGAGAAAATGCCACGGGAAAAGGCAGTTCGGGCGAGAGCGGTTTCTGTAACGGTTGCTCGGACGGGAGTCGGTCAGACGAGGGTCGGTCGGACGAAAAGGTTGAGCCGAGCGCCGCGGTGTCATGCGAGCGGCACGGCTGCTTTGTTATAAAAAAGTACATTGACAGTGTTCCCGAGGAGAGCATGGATGAGGGTCCTGCGGTGTTTCCCGAAGCGGATGAGGCGGCTGCCGCCGAGCTTGCCGAGAGGTTTGCGTTCGGTTATCCTTACGGGGTACCTGCGCTTTCAAAAACGACGGTCAGCAAGATTCTTGCCGCCGAGCATTCGGAGAATGATTTCAGCCGCCGACCCGCGGTCTGTTCCGAGGGCGGACTCACGCCCGCCGAAAAAGGGACCGCGATGCACAGGTTTATGCAATATGCCGACTTTATCGCCGCGATCGAGGACATAGAAGAGGAGATCGCGAGGCTGGAAGAATGGGAATATCTGAGCGAGGCGGAAGTCGAGTCGCTCGACAGGGATGCGCTCAAGTCGTTCTTCCGCAGCGGGCTCTGCGAGAGGATAAAAAATGCTCCGCTTGTTTTGCGCGAGCAGGACTTTTTGGTTCCGCTTGAGGACAGCGACACCCTCATTCAGGGCTCGGTGGACTGTATTTTCGGCGACGATAAGGGAGTATACATAATCGATTTCAAGACCACCCGTGCCGACAGTGCAGAGCAGCTCATTGAGCTTTACCGTCCGCAGCTCCATATATATGCTTCGGCGGTGGCAGAGATAACGGGGCTCCCTGTTTTGGGCAAATACATATATTCCTTCAGGCTCGGTTCCGCGATCGAGGTCGTCAGAACAGGAGGGCGCCGCAGATGGACGGTTGCCTTTTGCGTATTCGGAGTGAGTGAGCAGCGGATGTGAGGCAGCGCCGCGCGCCCTCCCCGAACGGGGAGGGCGCAAAACGGGCAGGGGCTGCGGGCGGTTGGACCGACTGTCCGTTTTGGTTTGTTTTTGGGCAGTGGGCGCCTTTATTGCCGCGGCAAACGCAATCGCCCGCCCTTGCCCGTTTGATGCGCGCCTTCGGCGCGCATCGCGGCGCTGCCGTTCCGCTTTTGCAGCAGCAACGGAGGTATCGGTGGCGATCATCAAATGATGCAGGCGAGCCCGCGCACTTTAAGTGCGCGGGCTCGCCTGCATTTTGTATACCGTATGTTGTCGGAGCGGCGCGGAATACGCCGCTCCGTTTTGCTTTACTCATTTTGCACCGCGCCGGTTCGTGTTGCTCAGCGCGTT
This sequence comes from uncultured Clostridia bacterium, assembly GCA_958445555.1. Classification (GTDB taxonomy): domain Bacteria; phylum Bacillota; class Clostridia; order Oscillospirales; family Acutalibacteraceae; genus RGIG7384. Next base: position 1,552 of record CAUCSW010000037.1, read on the forward strand.
TTTTGCGGTGTTTTTATCATTTTTACTTTGACGGGTGACGGATGACGGTGCACCTCTGCGTTGCCTTTTGCACTTTCCGCTTTGACGGGCGGGGAAAGGGCGGGGATAGGGTGAGGAGAGGGTGGGGGCTGCTCCGAAGATCTATTTGCAAAGCGATTCAAACCGACGCGCTGCCTCGGCGAGTCTTTTTATGCCTTCGATCGTTTCGTCTTCGGTCTTGCAATCGTTCAGATATGTGTCAGCCTCAAGGGTGTACCACCCCTTATAGTTTATCTTCTTGAGTGCTGCAGCGACCGACTCAAAATCAATGTCCATTGAAAAAGGAATGTTATGACTGTCGTGCCATTTATCGTTGTCGTGTATGTGGAGCGCTTTGAGATCGTCACCGAGGGCGAGTATCATTTCCACCGCCGATGTTCCGATGCCTCTCATTTCGGCATGCCCGATATCAAGGCAGGCGACAAACAACGGGTTATTTACCGAGCGGAGAAGGGTCGTGAATAATTCCGGCGTTGCACAGGCAGCAGGCAATGCGTGATCGTTCTCTTTATCCCAGTTCCACATATTCTCGCTTGCTATCTTAATGCCGTATTCCTCGGCGTAGGGCAGCAGCCCGTTAAATAAGACAGTAGTTTGTCTTATCGTTCCGTCGTTAAGGGGATGTACGACGCAATAATCGGCACCTGCGGCAGCAGCGCATTCGAGAGCGCGGGGCAGGTATCCGGTTATATCGGGATTGTTGCAGGGAAAGGGGGCGTGCGCCTGGTTGCATACGATTCCGTTGTCCTCACCGATCTTTTTAAGACGGCGGACAAATTCAAGGCATTCATTGTGATCAAAAGGGTATGCGGTATGAGATACCGTTCCGTTCGACCAGTTGAACCTCGCCATATCGAACATAGACAGGTCAAAACCGTCAAAGCCCGCCTTTGCGACCTCTTCGACCGCCTTTTCGTAACTTATATGTTTGGCTATCGAACCTATTTCCGTTGATATCATAACCGTTCCCCTTTTTTCTCGGTGCTTTGGTTTTGTATGGCTTGTTCCGTTTCGCTTTGTACGGCTTCGTTTTATACTGTGGCGTTTTGGATTGCTCCGCTTTGCGCCGTTTCGCTTTTTATCGCTGCGGATCGCATTTTTTCAAAGAGTGCCTCGGCAGTACGAAAAATAAATTCACGTTCTGCTTCGCTGCATTTACAGGTGTCGCCGCGCTCAGGGGGACCCCAGATACCGAAATACTTAGGACCCACCCATTTAAAGCATCCCGACGGTTCCAAAAAGCCTTCCGTCAGCGAGCGTGCCGCTTTTTCGGGCGACGGGAAGATCAGTCGCATCGGGTACTTTATCAAAGACGAAATAAATTGAGGATAGTGAGAGGTTATCCCCGTTGGAGTCACACCGGGGTGTGCCGCCGCCGTGAGGGGAGAATCTCGGTCTTTTAAAAGCTCAAAAACCGAAAAGGTCAGATACCTTTTCGCATTTCCGTATACCTTTTCGTGCGAACGCCTTTTTTTGAAGTCGATATCATTCCTGTCGGCCGATGAAAACCCGGCGGCAACGCTGCTCACAATACCGACGAGCGTTTCGCCGCCGCTCTCTTTCTCAAGCTTTTCGAGAACCGGGATAAGCTCCCTTATTATAGTAGGGCGACACGAAATTGATCTGAAAAACATTATCCACCCCGAGCGGGGACAATTCCCTTTTGATATGATAGGCTCCCGCGCAATGGATGAATCCCGAAAGAGGGAGTTTTTTTAACTGCTCGGTAGCCGAGGTCACCGAAGATATATCGGCAAGGTCAACGGAAATGCGGTGTATTTTCGCCGAGGGAAACTCCGACTTAAGCTCGGTTTCGCGTCTCTTTGACTTTTCGGGATTGCGGTCTAAAAGTATCAATTCCGCGCCGTGACCGAGCAGCATCCGACAAATAAGACCGCCTAAGGTTCCTGCGGCTCCGGTGACTGCAATGAGTTTGTTTTTCGGGTCAAATGTGTGAGCCGAAGAAGATACGGCATCCGTTTTGCCGAGACGACCGTCCGTTTTCATATCCCCAGAATTTCCTTCAGAACGCCTCCGATGACCTTAGCCATACGGCGATTTCCGAGATCATTCGGGTGGCAGGTGTCGACGGTGCAGTCATAATATCCGTCGCCGTCAAAAAGATGTTCCCCGTCAATAAATTTTACATTTTTATCTCCGCTTTCGACCGCGCGGTCGAAGGTGCTCCGTACCGCCTCCCTGCGTTCGGCTGCGAAAGGATCGCAGACCCAGTCGGGCTTTGAGATGAACACTATGGGTGTGTCGGGATTCTTGCTGCGGTAGTGTGCATAAAGGGGGAAGTGGGTCTTTCTAAGGTGCTCGGCATCGGGAGCGTTATGATCGTAGTCGCATACAAAGACCGAGGCGGGCAGGGAGGAGACATATTCCGCCATTTCTGTCTCGCCCTTGCAGGAGCCCGAGAATCCGAGGTTTACTATATCAACATCGAGTGCACGCGAGATCACCGAGACATACCCGTTGCCCGGGCGGGAGGCGCAGCCTCCCTGCGTGATAGAGGAGCCGAGGAACACGATCGGGGCAATGTCGCGGTATTTGCCGCCGTGAGCCAAAGTTTTTCCTTTTTCTATGCCGATAAAAAGACTCTTTACCTGTTGATAGGACGGGAAGTGGATAAGATACTCTGCGGGACGCTCAAGTCCCGAAACATATGCACTGTAGCCGTCTTTCAGATCAAACGGCGGAGCGAAGACGCCGCGCATATCAAACTTGCCGTTTTCGTTTTTACGGTAGAGGTCAAAAGAGGAGCTGCCGATGGGCGACATATTGGCGAAGCCGCCCAAAGGGCCTGTTTCCGCAATAACCGCAATGACCGGAGAATCGGTGAAAAAGCGGATCCTGCCGCCCGCGGTCATATCGTGAAAGGTAAGGACGCCCTCGCTGACGCTTTTTGCGACATCTGTGGGCATACGCTTGAATACCTCCTGACCGCGCGGGTCATAAAGGCCGTAGATATCGAAGGCGCTTTCCTTTTTGACATCGTACCATTCAAGCTCACCGAGTTCATCGGCCGAGTGATGCTTCATATTTGAATCTATTTCGTCAATTCTCATCTTTATAAGGACCTTTCTGCTTGTTATATCTGTCCGCCCGGATTCGGCTGAATCGTACTCGGGGAGTGAGCATGGTTTCACACGCGGCATTTTGCAATTCTGATTATAGCATTGCCGATGATGTAAGTCAATCGATTTTCGTTTTATTTTGAGGGGTGGGCGGCAACGAGAGCGGCAGGGCGGGAGCGGCTGGGTACTGCGTGCCGAGGCAGCAGAAGGGATAACGCGGCACGGGCGGGGCGGTGATCCTGGGCAGTGTGGTAAGGCGGTGCGGGCAGGGCTTGAAAATCACTCGACATTCGGTGTGCGATTTCAATTTTTCGGCGGTATTTTAAATTATTGTATACTTAACGGCAAAGATGTGATAAAATATATTTTTAAGAGGCTTGCTTTGCTTCGCTGTGCGACGGCGCTTTTGTTTGCAACGGGTCGTGATCCTTTTTGTGGCGGGTCATATCCTTTATTTGCAAGCGGGGCGGTTTTGTCGGACGGAGGGCGCAGCGGCTGCAAAAAGTCTGTTTTCGGAGGGCCTGAGGCTATGGATTGTAAAACTTTTTTCGATCAGATAAAGGGAAAAAGGATCGCTCTTTGCGGGGTCGGAGTCAGCAATTCTCCGTTGGTGGAGAACTTTCTCGACAAGGGTGCCAAGGTGTATGTCTGCGATCGCCGCTCCCGCGAACAAATAGGACCGATAGCGGACGAATTTGAGCGTCACGGTGCGGTACTGCGGCTCGGGGAAGGGTATCTTGATAATCTTGAGGTGGATATGATATTCCGCACCCCCGGAATGAATTTCAATATGCCGGAGCTTGTCCGTGCAAGAGATAACGGCATTGCGGTGACAAGCGAGATGGAGGTGTTTTTCGACCTTTGTCCCTCAACGATATTTGCCGTTACGGGATCGGACGGAAAGACTACCACGACTACCCTTATAGCGAAGATGCTGGAGGCGGAGGGCAAGACAGTCCACATAGGTAGAAACATCGGCGAACCGCTTCTGCCGCGCATCGAAAAAATAAAGCCCGAGGATTTTGTAGTCGTTGAGCTTTCCTCGTTCCAGCTTATTTCGATGAGAAAGAGTCCGGATATAGCCGTTGTGACCAATGTCGCGCCGAATCATCTTGACATCCACAAGGATATGGATGAGTATGTAAACGCCAAGAAGAATATATTGCTGCATCAGAATGCCTTTTCAAGGACCGTGCTCAACGCCGATAATGCGGTCACCGACGGATTTTCCTCCGAAGTACGCGGTCAGCTTATGAAGTTTTCCATGAACGGCAAGGTGCGCAACGGAGCCTGGCTCGGGAGTGACGGTATGCTCAATATTTCCTACAGGGGAATAACCGCTCCCGTGATGCACCGCGACGACATAGCGATATTAGGGGACCACAATGTGTCAAACTATCTTGCCGCGATATCGGCGGTATGGGGATATGCGGGAACCGACAGTATAGTGCGTGTCGCAAAAGAGTTTATGGGAGTCGAGCACAGGATCGAATTTGTAAGAGAGCTTGACGGAGTGAGGTACTACAACGATTCGATAGCTTCAAGTCCCACCAGAACGATCGCGGGACTCAAAGCTCTTCCCGATGATGTTGTGCTCATTGCGGGCGGATATGACAAGCATATACCGTTTGAACCCATGGCACCTTATATAAACGAGAAGGTGAGAGTTCTGCTTCTCTCGGGTCCCACTGCCGACAAGATAGAAAAGGCGGTCACTTCGGATCCGTCATATGATCCGAAGAGACTTACGATAGTGAGGGTCGGGGATATGAAGGAGGCGGTCGAAAAGGCACACGGCATGGCAAAGCCGGGATACACGGTGACGCTCTCGCCTGCCTGTGCGAGCTTTGACGCTTATCCGAATTTTGTGGCCAGGGGCAAGCATTATAAAGAACTTGTAAACGCTTTGTGAGACGAATATGGAAAAAATAAAAAAGATGATCGTGAGACTGTACAACAGTGAAACGATAAGGTACGGTGTCGTAGGCGTTGCCACCAC
>CAUCSW010000038.1 GCA_958445555.1 uncultured Clostridia bacterium
AGTCATAAGAAGCGAGGGCGGATATATCTGGGCTTGCAAGAATTATGACGGCGATGTGATGAGCGATATGGTCTCTACCGCTTTCGGTTCGCTTGCAATGATGACATCGGTGCTCGTGTCTCCCGACGGCAATTATGAGTATGAAGCCGCGCACGGAACGGTGACCCGCCACTACTACAGATATCTTAAGGGGGAAGAGACTTCAACCAATCCCATGGCGACCATATACGCCTGGTCGGGCGCCCTCAGACGCCGCGGCGAGCTTGACGGAATAAACGAACTCGTGCATTTCGCCGATGCCCTTGAGGCTGCCTGCATAAAGACCCTTAACGACGGTATAATGACAAAGGACCTCGTGGGACTTGTAAGCGAAGGCTGTACCGCGCGTGCCGTGAATACCGCCGAATTTATCGGTGAGATCAGAAAGAGACTTGAATCCGCGCTTGCCTGAGACCGGTAACGGGTCGGCGGCCTTGTGATTTTGCCGACCTGATAAACGGCACAGGACAGTTTCGATTCGGATAAAAAAGGCAGCAGCCGAGACCGTAAGGTCTCGGCTGCTGCTTCTGTCATTATTCTTTTGCCGTTTGTTACGTTCTCACTTACACGACCGAAATACAAAACGGGAGGCGGAGCAAAACATCAACGAGGGGGGAACATCCGCCCGGGCAGTGTCTTTCAAAGGTGCTCTTCTGACTATAACTGCTCTTTGGAGCCGAGCATGATCATCTTCTTAAACAGGCATGTGTGCCCGGGGGTTATGAGTCGGTCCTCGTGCATGGAGCCGAAGTACCAATGATTGAACTCGCACTCGTTATCTATCTCCTGAAGATATCCGTTAAGCTTGCTTATGTGCGGCTCATATCCTTTTTTGAGCGCCATTGAGCTCTTTACAAGGGTGGGCGGCTCGTGTGTCAGAATGTAGTCGACCCGTCCGCCGATCTCTTCAAGATTCAAGGCTCCTTCGCGCATTTCCGAAGGGGACGGCAGCTCCGCGCGCCACCAGGTCTTATCCTCTATCCGCTCGTCGCGATCTTCGCTTTCACCGCCTCCGAAGGTAAAGAGGGTTATTCCGTCGATGTTAAAGATCTGACCGCGGCAGAGATGAAAAAGATTTCCGCTTATGCGGTGAACCTTACCGCCTTTCCACCTCGTCATTCGGCAGCTCTTTATCATATTGAAATTTTCATGTGCCCCGTCGAGAAAGCAAACGGTATAAGGCCTTTTGCCGAGCCATTCCACAACATCGCGTTCCTTTTTGCCGCCGTTCCAAAGAAAACCGAAATCACCGAGAATTATCAGAATATCGCCTTTTTTAAGCTTGAACCATTCCTTTGAATAAAGCCGTGATTCGTCGCCGTGAAGGTCACCGGTAAGATATACCACGAAACTCCTCCTGTTAAAAAAAGTCTTTTAATCAATATATAAAAATGCTATAATATATAAAAGCAAGCAACTAAAAAAACAAACACCTAAAAATTAAACACACAAAAAAGCAAACACACAAAAATAAACGGTGCGGCGCAGACCGATCACCCGAAATGCCGAGCGTCGTTCGGCGCAGGCGGATCGCTTGACCTAACAAAGGGTCACCGTCCCGCTACCGGCTCCGTATTTAATGATACTACAAGTCAGGGGAAAATTCCATGCCTAAAAAAATAATTTGTTTTTTTATCGCACTTTTAACGGCAATAACGGTCGTTATGCCGGCAAATGCCTTTACCCCGCCGGGAATTGAGGTGAAGGCCGCAAAAGCTGTTGTCGCTTCATATGATACGGGAGAGTATATATTCAATAAGGACGGTGACGGCACCGCCAATATAGCCGCCCTCAATATGGTTATGTCGGCACTTGTCATCGCCGAAAAATGCGAAGATCTCGACGCATACAACGCCGAAATGACCCTCGGAATAAAAAAGCAGTTTCTCGGGACAGGTCTTGCGGTTATGAATCTGAAAATAGGCGGGAAGTACTCGGTCCGCGAATTGCTTTCCTTGGCATTGATAGGAACATACAGTGACGCTATGTATCTTGCCGCGGTGACCGTGTTCGGAGATGTAGGCTCCTGTATAACGGCGATGAATGAGAAAGCAGCCGCGCTCGGTATGACAAACACGGTCTTTACCGATGTCAACGGATTCGACTCCACACAGTATTCCACCGCAAAAGAAGTGTCGGTTATGTTCCGCGCCGCTTGCGAAAATTCGGCGATCAAGGAAATAATGAGTACGAGAAAATACACTCTTTCTCCGAACGACTATCGCGAGACCGCCACAAACAACCAAAAGCAGGTCTCCTTTTCAAACACCTGTATGATAATAAATCCCGCCACCGTCCATTACTACAATAAGATCAAAGCAGGCAAGACGGGTACCACCGACGCCGCGGGCAGATGTATCGTGACCCTGGCTGAGGAAAGCGGTGTAAGGTATATATGCGTTCTGCTCGGCGAGCCCGTCACAAAGGATAAGGACAAAAACGGGAACACCGTCAGATATGATTTCAGAGACACCAAAGCTCTCGCGGGTTGGGCGCTGTCGAGCTTCTCATACCGTGCGGTGGTGCAGAAAGGTGACATTGTCGGAGAGGCACCTTGCGTTCTTTCAAACGACACCGACAGAATATCCGCGGCCGCCGCGGGCGATCTGTATGCGACCCTTCCCGTAAAGATCGATAAGTCGACCATGATATTTAATTGTAAATACAATAAGAAAAAGTTCAACGCGCCGATAAAGGCGGGAGAAAGTATGGGCACCGCCGAGGTTCTCTACGGAGGGGAAGTCATAGGAACGGTTGATCTTGTCGCCGCGACGGATGTGGAATCGAGTATGATGCTGGTTATCAAAAATGCCTTCGGATCGGTGCTCGGTTCAAAATGGTTCAAGTCCCTGCTGCTCGTTGCGGCGGCGATAGCGGCGGCTTTTATCCTTACGGTGATCATAATCAATGTGTCAAACAAAGTAAAGCGCTCCAAAAAGGTGCATAAGGACGATTATTGATAAAGCTGGCACCCTTCGTTCATACGAAGGGTGCCAGCTTTATCATACGAGGACGGAAGTCGAATGCGCCTCTGCAGCGCCGCGACGCGCCGAAGGCGCGTCCTGTGAAAACGGGCAGCCTCACCGAAACGGCAGGATTCGCCCCGCAAAAATGACTGCGGGAGCAGAGTGGTATTGCCCCGCTTTCCGCCTGCGGCTGCCCGTTTTTTATGCGCCCCGCTCCGCGGGGCGCGCGGAGCTGCTTCGGTGCACATTTTCATCTCTCGGCAGTCACCTCTCGGCAACCGGCCTGAGGGGGCGTTTTTTTTCTCGGGCTGCACTCGGCACTCCGAGCTGCCGCTTCCCAATGTCACGAAGCCTTATCGCACGGCATCTTTTGTATGCTTCGGACCGTCCTTTGATTCCGCTGAGATCTTTTTGTACTTCAGCGGAGTCTCGCCGAACATGGAATAAAAATCCGAAATGAAATGTGAGCAGTCCGAAAACCCCGAGGCGTAACACGCCTCGCTCACGGTCTTGCCGTCCCGCAGCAAGACCGCCGCTTCGCAAAGACGGTATTCTTTCAGAAACTGCCTCGGCGTTTTTCTCAAAAATTCGTTAAAGTGCCGCTCAAGGGTGTTGACGCTGACCCTTGCATTCTCGGCAATTTCCGAGACGGTGATCCTCAGATTGTAGTTTTGCGATATGTATCCGATCGCATACATAATGTCCGACGGCAGCATTCTTTCCGCAGCGGCGGATACCTTTTTTACGGCGGAGGAAAGTATTCCGAAGAATTCAAGCACCGCCGCTTCACGCTTAAACGGCTCGTCGCACATACCAAAAAGCGCAAAAAGACTTTTGTCGATCCTTTTCAACTCCGCTTCGCTCAGTTTCAGCGATACGGTGCTGCCGCTGCCGCCGAACAGTCGCTTCCCGATCGGGTCGTCGACCTTGACGGTGGCTATGATCCATATATGATCGTGCTCCCTCCTGCGATCCTCGTATACGCAGTGATGAATAACACCCGGCGGTATTATCAGGGCGCTCCCTCTTTCTATGGGGTACAGCCTGTCATTTACAATAAAGCATACATCACCCGATAGATTTACATATATCTCGGTTCCCTCGTGCGAGTGGGGAAGATCGTCGTTATAATTGAGAGTCCCCGAATGGCGTGCCGCAGTCAAAGAAAACTCAAAATCGGGAAGACCGCAAAAACTCTTCCTCCGTATAAAAAATGATCCTATCTTGTTCTGTCGTGCCGCATCTGCATGCTCGCCGAATATCGATTCGGGCACGGATCCGATATATTGGTGATTATATCATATTTTTTGTCGAAAACAAGATATTTTTTTTTGAATGATTGTGATATTATATCCGTTGCAAATTCAGAACATTATGACTTTTCGGGATGTAACGGTTATGGAAATCATTTCACCTTATGTACTGCTTGCGGTAACCATGGCGGCATGCCTCTTTGCCTATCTTCTTAAAAACCTGTATTCCAAAAAATATCAGAAAAAGGCTTCAGACCCGTATATGTTTTTGGCGGTAACAAGCGTGATCTCTGCTGCTACGGTCGCGGCTGTGTCGGGCGGTATCGGTTCGGTGTCAAAAACGACCCTCATATTTGCACTGGTCTACGGTATCGACTGCGCGGTGCAGACTGTGGCACTTGCGCTCGCATTGCAGACGGGACCGCTCTCATATTCATCGGTGATCGTGTCACTGTCGACCGTAATACCCGCCTTTTCGGGATGGGTCTTTTGGAATGAAAAGATGACTGTGCTCAGACTTGTCGGGATTCTTTTGATGATAGCCTGCTTTGTCTTCTCGGCGAAGAAAGAGGAGGAAGGCAAAAAAGCACAGAAGCAATGGTACATTTACGCCGCCCTTTCCTTCCTCACAACGGGACTGTGCGGAGTGATACAAAAAATGTACGGGAAGACCTCAGTTTCGGGTGAAACGGCGGGCTTCGTAGTCACCGCATTCGCCTTTTCTACACTTGTTTCGCTCATTATGTTTGCCGTGTTTAAGCTTAAGGAAAGAAAGATCGCCCATAACGGGCATGACCGGGACGAGACGGTCAAAAAAGCGAAAATCGACTTCATCATCCCGGCAGCTGTTCTTGTTGCGACCGGAATATGCGTGGGACTTAACAATCAGATAAACCTATACCTTGCAGGTATTATGGACAGTGCATTTTTCTTTCCCGTCGTAAACGGGGGAAACCTTTTGCTTGTCACCTTGTTTTCGGTGACGGTGTTCGGCGAGCGCCCGAGCCTGCGGCAGTGGATAGGTCTTGCCCTCGGATGCGCCTCAGTGGTTATGCTCTGCCTGTGATCAGTCGATGCGGTGTGTATAGGCCTGCATTCATGTTTTCAAAAGCGATAGCGATGGTCTTTTGCAAAAAAACGGTAGACCTAAAAAAGGAGTAAAAATACTGCCGCTTACCTTACAAACGACAAAAAAATGCCGCCCTTGGTCGGATCGCACCGCAGTGCGATTGGCCGAGGACGGTGTGTTCGGTTATACTCTTTTTACCACAGATAAGACCGTTTAAGAACGGTTCATCAACGGTCACCCGAAAACTCATCTTTACTTTTTTCGTGGGTGAAAAGGAGATCTATATCATTTTTCCGAATTTTTTATCTTGTTAAGCAGACCTACCGATCCGAGACTGAATGCCAGTCCGACGGCTCCCGCAATACACCATGTAACCATCATTCCGCTCCACCCGAATGCGTTAGTGACCTCCGCCCCTCCATAGATCGAAAGGGCACTGCCTATATAGGTGGCAGAGTTAATCAGGCCTGCAATAAGAGACGGTCTCCCATATTTTGCATAGTGCTGGACCGCCATACAGGTGTACATAATATTGATACCGTGCGTACCGCCGTTCACAAGAGTCAGAAGAGCAACCGACAATGCCGGGCTGCTGCTGTAAGAGAAGCAAAGTATCAGATTTGAAACAAAGCAGACCGCGAAAAACGCTGCCGAGCAGAGAGATTCGTTTTTAATACAGTGACGAAATATATATGCCGCGGCAAATGAAACGATCACGCTGAATACCGGCAGTCCGAGTCCTGTCAGAATTGAGGACGAGGAAGAAATGTTGAACTGCTCCGAAATATAGGTCGGCATCCAGGTCATTATTCCGTCTCGTAGCAGGCCTTGCGCAACTATCGCTATCATCGCAAAAACAAGATAGATGACCGCTGCAGGGGGCATTTTTTCCTTTGCAACGTCCTTTTGGGTTGCACTCTCGGTGATCGACGGCAGCGTCAGCTCACTCTTCAGCGCATCGGTGACCTGCCCTATCTTCAGCATCCATATTATTGCCATCGCCACTGCGATTCCCGCAGAGACAAGGAATACAACGCGCCAATTGAAAATATTGATTATAACAGGTGAAAAAAGATAAACAATAAATGTGCCGATATGACCGCCCCAACCGATAATAATTATCCGCTTTCTGTAGGTCTCGGCATCAAGATGATTCAGCAGTATCTTAACGATCGGAGGCCACATAAGGGCTTGAGCAAAGCCGTTTACCGCCCAGACGGCGGTCATCTGCGCAGTGTCGGTGGTTAAAGGAATCAGAATATTCATTCCCGCCGTCAGAAGAAG
>CAUCSW010000039.1 GCA_958445555.1 uncultured Clostridia bacterium
CCTTTATCCGAGTGCGGGGGATCGCTCTTTTTTGTCGAATTGTCGCTTGCCGCAGCACCCAAAGCGGATCCGATGCCGCTTTCCTCCGCTGCTTCTTCTTTTGCAAACTCAACATCGTCGATCGATCTTAAATCGATATGAGCTAAAGTCGTTCTCGCGGCGGCAGTATTTGCGACAGTGGCGGATGCGGCAGCGGTGGCAGCATCGGTAGCTGCAGCAGCAGTAGTAACAGTTGTAGCAGTAGTAGCAGTGGTATTAGTGGAGGCAGCAGCGGCAACTGCGGAGTCTGCAGCGGCGTCAGCCGTAACGGCAGCGGTACCAAATGCCTTTACCGGTTCCTTATGCACAGACTCCTGTCTTGCGGTCGTCTCTGCACTCCGTTCGTCCATGTGTTTTATATCCCCGTCAACAGCCTGTTCGGTATTGCATACGGCAACCGTTTTGTTTGCCGACTCGTTCGCAGGTTTGTTGACCGGCTCCTCAAAAGAGTTTTGTTTTGATTCTGCTGCATCGGGGATAATCTCTGCTTTATTCTGTACAGTACGGTCGGGCGCGGCGCTGAATATTCTTGATATTACGCTTTCCGATTCAGCGTGTACGCTTGCGGCCCTTGCCGCTGCGTTCTTTTCGCGGCTCCCGAGCATACGCTCGTACAGACTTCTGACGGTCCCGTCGGGAAAGGCATCCTGATTTTCGAATGTGTCTTTGGCAGCAACAGTTGCCTCGGCAACCGGAGTGGTTTCCGATTTGTCAAGTGAAAATCCGAGCAGCTCCTCCGGAGTCAAAAGTCCCGGGTTGCGCGCCTTTCTTGCCTGTTCAGCCCATTCGGAACAGTCCTTTTTATCATCGTCATTTATGTAATTATCCGATCTGTTTTTGGTAAACAGTCCCATTTTCATCATTTCCCCTTGTTAACTGTTTTCTGAAAATGCCGATATGCCGCTGCGCTGACGCGCCGCCTCATAAAGAATGACCCCCGCGGCGACCGAAGCGTTGAGTGAATTGATCTTACCTTTCATAGGCAGCGAGAGCACGCCGTCGCACTTTTCCTTGATGAGCCGTCCCACCCCGGCACCTTCGGAGCCTATTACAATACCTATTGAGCAGTTGAGATCGGTTCCGCACCAGCACTCGCCGTCCATATCCGCGGCATATATCCACAAGCCTGCCTCTTTAAGCTTCTCAATGGCGGAAACAAGATTTGTCACCCGAGCCACCTTGACATATTCAAGGGCTCCGCTTGCGGATCTCGTAACCGCAGGCGACAGGGAAGCGCTTCTTCTTTCGGGAATGATCACGCCGTGGGCTCCGCAGCATTCAACGGTGCGGATTATCGCGCCGAGATTATGGGGATCCTCTATACCGTCGCATATCACGATAAACGGTTTTTCGCCCCTCTCTTCGGCAACCTTCAAAAGATCGTCGACCGAAGAATAACCGTATTCGCACACCGATATCGCAACGCCCTGATGATTTCCCTTACCGCACATAAAGTCCAACTTTTGAGCGGGAACTTCTTTAATAGGTATTTTTCTTTCTCTGCACTTTGCGATTATTGCCTTCACGGTGCCGCCCGCACCGCCCGAGGAAATGTAGAGCTTATCGATCTCTCTGCCCGAACGGAGTGCCTCAATTACGGGGTTTCTTCCGAATATAAGACCGTTATCGGCACTAAAATTATTGTTGTTATCTTCATTTATCAATGCGATTTCGTCCTTTGCACACAATTATACACCGTAATTATATCATAAAGTTATAGAAGCCGCAAGAGCATAATATTGGTTTGGCGAGGATGTGTTAAAAAACATGTTTAAATGGTAATACATGCGGCTGGTTGACCTGTCATAAATGCGTGTTTTTTCAATGTCAGTTGCGTTTTTTGTATATTGCGGCATCTTATTGTGTGTGTTATAATTACGATTGAAAAGATATCAATCCGACCGTTTGCCGCACTTATGGGCGATGTGCAGCGATCTGATAGTAAGAAGGAATGATTAAATGCCAAATTTTGATGCTCTTGCCGAACATTTAAACAGCTTGCACGAGAGAAAGGTTCCGGGATGCTCTGTAACGGTTTATCAGGACGGAAAAAAAGTATTCGGATATTCGGCAGGATATGCTGATGAAAAATGTACGAGGGACTTTTCGACCGATACACCCGTTTTCCTTTTTTTGTGTACAAAACCCATAACCGCGACGGCGGCAACGCAGTTAGTGGAAAACGGGAAAATCGGCCTTGATGATCAGGTGTGCCGCTATCTTCCGGAATATGCCGATGCATACATAACGGAAAACGGATCGAAGGACGTGGTAGGCGATAAGATGACCATACGAAATCTGTTTACAATGTCGGCCGGACTTTCCTACGATTTGCATTCCGAACCTATTCGCGAACTCCAAAAAAGTGACAGGTATGAGAAAGCGGGTACCCGTGAAGTTGTGTCTGTATTCCCCAAGGCACCTCTGTGGTTTACACCGGGAGAGCGCTTTAACTACAGCCTTTGCCATGATGTGCTGGCCGCCGTGGTAGAAACAGTGTCGGGTATGAAATACGGCGAGTATCTGAAGAAGAACATATTTGAACCGCTCGAAATGAATGATACCGGTTTTAAAATGTCGTCTGAACAGTACAACAGGGCATCAGACTTATTTTCGGTAAACGACGAAAAAGATTTAGTCCTTTGTGATAAAGAGATAGGTGAATTTCTCATCACTCCAGAATATGAAAGCGGCGGAGCCGGTCTTTTTTCAACTGCCGAGGATCTCGGAAGGTTTGCGGCAGCAATGTCGATGGGTGGATGTTCGGCAGACGGTCGCCGTATATTAAATGAGCAGAGCATAAAGCTTATGACTACACCGCAGTACCGTTACGACAGGGGTTTTACATACGGTTTGCCCGGCTACTGTTACGGATTGGGCGTTCGTGTTTTGGAGAGCAAGTCTCAGGGACAACGCAGCAGTGTCGGAGGAGAGTTTGGCTGGGAAGGTGCCGCCGGATCGTTTGTGCTGATGGATGTGATTTCGCATACGGGAATAGTGTATACGCAAAATGTACGAGGATGGCCTTCGCTTTGGCTCGGAATGCACATTCCGGTTCGTGACTTGTCGTATGATGCGTTGTTTCCGGACAAAAAGGATAATTGTCTTAAATAGTACCTGGTTCTGATTCTGCCTGCAAATTTTATATATTAAAACACCCGTCGTTATCGCGGGTGTTTTTTGCATCCGTCCGCTATTTTACACGGATTTTACAAAAACACACTGTTAAAGATTACTCTTCTGTGTTATTATATAAGCGGAAATTAAAAGATTCGCTTGCGGGCGGCGGGAAACGGTGCCCGAAATCAGCGCCCGGAAATATTGCCGATCGGTCG
Organism: uncultured Clostridia bacterium; assembly: GCA_958445555.1. GTDB lineage: Bacteria > Bacillota > Clostridia > Oscillospirales > Acutalibacteraceae > RGIG7384. The sequence goes on from CAUCSW010000039.1 coordinate 3,375, forward strand.
GGTCTTTCCGCAGAAAAGGTTCAAGGAGGGAGTAATATGATCTACTGTGTTGAGGATGACAACGGAATCAGGGATCTCATGATATATGCTCTCAATTCGGCAGGCTTTGAGGCGCAGGGCTTTGCGGACGGCGCTTCTTTCAAGGCGGCTCTTTCCTCGGGAACTCCCGATCTTGTGCTGCTTGATATTATGCTGCCGGGAGAAGACGGAATATCAATTCTGAAAAAGCTCCGCACCAATCCCGCGACCGAGTCCGTACCGGTCATTATGGCGACTGCGAAGGGCACCGAGTATGACAAGGTGATAGGCCTTGATCTCGGAGCGGACGATTATCTTGCAAAACCGTTCGGAATGATGGAGATGATATCCCGCGTTAAGGCGGTATTAAGGCGCACATCGCGTGAGAGGAAAGGGGATATACTGTCGTTTGACGGGATCGTGATGAACACAAAAGAGCACACGGTCACCGCCTCCGGTGAGCGCGTTGAACTGACGCTCAAGGAATTTGAGCTCCTTAAATTATTTCTTTCGAACACGGGAGTCGTCTTTGACCGCGACAGTCTGCTTCTTAAAATATGGGGCAATGATTTTGTCGGCGAGACAAGAACGGTGGATGTACATATAGGAACACTGCGCACAAAGCTCGGTGCATTGGGCAATTGCATAAAAACCGTGCGCGGAGTCGGATATAAAATGGAGGCACGAGTATGACAAAAAGAATAGCAAGATCAATTTGTCTTGTGTCGGTCGCGATACTTACGGCATCGCTCATACTGATAATGGGCGCTTTGTATAATTACTTTTCCGGCGTGCAGATGAAGCAGCTCGGTGCACAGGCGGAGTTTGTGTCAAAGGCAGTCGAGGCCGAGGGCACGGAGTACCTGAATCGTCTGGATTCAAAGGACTATCGTGTCACCTGGATAGCTGCGGACGGGACCGTAAAATTTGACAGTATGGCAAAGACCGGTTCAATGGAAAATCATCTTGAGCGCGAGGAGATAAAGGAAGCTCTTAAAAACGGAACGGGGCAGAGCTCAAGATATTCCACAACAATGACGGAAAGACAGTTGTACTATGCTCGCCGCCTTCCCGACGGCACGGTGCTTCGTGTGTCCTGCACGCAGTACACATATCTTACACTTGCACTCGGAATGTCGCAGTTTATAATCATAGTGCTTGCGGTTGCGATCGTGCTTTCCTTCGTCATTGCTTCAAGGGTGTCAAAGAGTATAGTCAAGCCGCTCAATCAGCTTGACTTGTCAAGTACGAAACCTTCGGAAATGTACCCTGAAATAGCGCCGCTTTCCGAAAAGATCAAAAGCCAGCAAAGGCAGCTTGCGGCTCAGAGGGATGAGCTTGAACGCAAAAAGAATGAGTTTGATGCCGCCACTGCAAATTTAAGCGAAGGCCTCGTTCTTCTGAATGCCTCGGGTGTCATCCTCAGCATAAACAAGGCGGCGTCCGAGCTTCTCGGCATCAGCCGATACAGTGTCGGCAAGGATCTGCTGCTCTTCAATAATTCATATGATATTCAGGAGCTCCTGCTTTGCGCGGGCAAGGGTGAGCATTCAGAAAAGATAATGCATATCGGGGGTACCGATTATCAGTTCAATATAAGCCCGGTGGTCTCCGGCGGTAAGGCGGTCGGAGCAGCGCTCATTATTTTCGACATAACCCTCAGGGAAAAAGCAGAGCAGATGAGGCGTGAATTTACCGCCAATGTGTCGCACGAGCTCAAAACCCCGTTACAGAGCATTTCGGGATGCGCCGAGCTTTTGGCTGACGGACTCGTAAAGAGTGAAGATGTTCCGAAATTTTCCGAGCAGATCTATTCCGAATCCAAAAGAATGATAGCTCTGGTAAACGATATAATCGGCTTGTCACGGCTTGACGAAGGAAGCGTCAACACCGAAAAGTCAAATATCGATCTGTACAGACTTTCATCTGAGACAGTAAAGAGCCTGTCGGGGGTGGCGGAGAGCGCCGGTGTCTCGCTTGAACTGCAGGGTGAAAGCAGCACAGTATTCGGTATTGAGCAGCTCCTCGGCGTTATCATATTTAACCTGTGTGACAATGCGATAAAGTATAACAAGAAGGGTGGAAGTGTCAAGGTGACCGTCACGGACACTCCCTCTGCTTCGATTCTTGATGTGAGCGACACAGGTATAGGAATACCCGAGGAGCAGGTCGAGAGGGTGTTTGAGAGGTTTTACAGGGTCGACAAAAGCCGTTCGAAATCGGTGGGCGGTACAGGGCTCGGACTTTCGATAGTCAAGCACGCAGCCAAGCTTCACGACGCAGATATAAAGCTTAAAAGCGAACTCGGAGTCGGCACCTCGGTGACCGTCACATTTCCCAAGATCAAGCCGACGGAAATATGAGGGCCCCCAACCGATCGAGGCTGATGAATGATGCACATCGGAGGATCGGTGAGGCAGCGCTGCCTTTTTCGCACACAGGAGCAAATCCGAATTGAAAAGCACTTGCATTTGCAAGTGCTTTTTTCGTACCCCAACGTCAAGGACCCGATCCCGCCGCCCATTTTTTTTGCCCATTGCTCAGTTAATTAAAAGAATCGGTCAATATTGAGGTCTAACCGACTGCGGCTGGCGAATTGTAAAGAAAACGGGAGCCTCTTTACATAAATTTTACAAAAATACGATAATGCATTTGACCGGCTCTTGATATAATTGACGCATAAGGCAGGGTTAGGTTCTCGCTTGCTTAGGAAAGCAATCCAACCGAAGACAGCGCGGACGCTCGGTGCGGTATAATGCTTTGGGTGCAAACAGGATAAAAGAAAGAGGGAAGAATATATGGATATTTTCGATGTCCTAAAGCTTGTAGGCGGGCTCAGTCTGTTTTTGTTCGGAATGAGTGTGATGGGTCAGGCTCTTGAAAGACGCGCGGGCAACGGGCTTCGCATGCTTCTCGGCAAGATGACGACAAACCGTCTTGCGGGATTTTTAACCGGCTGCGGTGTCACGAGTGTAATCCAAAGCTCGTCGGCTACTACGGTAATGGTGGTCGGCTTTGTTAACTCAGGTCTGATGTCGCTTCGCCAGG
>CAUCSW010000040.1 GCA_958445555.1 uncultured Clostridia bacterium
CGCTATTACCGAAGCTTAAAAAAATACACCGATGCGGCAAAGCGCGATTCACTGCCGCTTTGGGTGACAAACCTTGCAGTTCCCCATTTTCAGTACACCGAACCGACTCTCGACGATTTCAGATGGCAGTTAAACACAACAATTGCTTCGGGTGCCTCCTGCGTCTGGTGGTTTTTCCTCTACTTGCGTTTGCCGCGTGTTAATTACCGCATGGCTCCGATAGATGAAAAAGGCAACCGAACAAAAGGGTATGAGAATCTGGCCATGGTGCAGAACACATTTCAAAATCAGTTCGGCAGCCTTTTCACGCATCTGATTCATGATGAAACATACCACACTCTCATAACCTTCGGCGGATACCCGAGATTCGAATATAAAACACATAAATACCTTAAAAATGTTACATCCGACAGCAGAATTCCGGGTCTTGTTTCTTTCTTCCACACCGAGAACGGCGACGAATATATGGCATTCGTAAATAATTCCCGGACGGAGAGCGGTATGTTTACATTTAAATTTACAGACCGTGTGAAGGAAATCTACAGGGTCGCCTATACAAATTGCGGACAGGTAATGCCGACGGGAAGTTTTATAGGAAACGACAAGGATGCACCGACAAGCAAAGATGTAATGTATCCCGTTATCAAAACGGAAAACGGCAGCTATGAAATAAATTGCCGCAAAAACGACAATGCCAACTGTTTCTGCGAAAAGAACGGAGAAATTCAGAACTCTGCTTGGCTGGCACCCGGACAAATGGAAGTGTTCAGAGTCGTTTTAAAATAATTCGTCAGGCTAAAAAAGCAATGATTTCAGGAGGAAAAACACTATGTCAATCAAGCATACGGCAGTCAGCTATTACGGAATCAACTATGCAGAGCACGCAGCTGCAGACTTTAAGGAGATGGCCGAGCACGGCTGTGACACCGTAATACTCGCGATCACCGAATTTGATATCGATTTTTGGTTTCCCAACATCAACAGCATTGTAAAAGCCGCTCACGATGCGGGCTTGAGAGTCCTTGCCGACACTTGGGGTATAGGCAAATATTTCGGCGGTGAGCAGGTAAGCCTGTTTTTACAGAATAACATTCATCATCGCCAGGTTTCTGCCTATACCGGAGAGGTTTTAAACGCCGCCTGCTTTAACACCAATTCGTTCCGTGATTATTTTACCGGCATTTGTATGAAGCTTGCCAAAAGCACCGATGTTGACGGCTTTTTCTGGGATGAGCCGCACTATGCATATCCCAAGTCATACGCATCGATAACAGGCGGTGCGGGAGACGACTGGGCCTGCCGCTGCCCCGAGTGCATGAAAAAGTTTGAAGACTACTACGGCTATGAAATGCCGAAGTTTATGAACGATGATGTAAAGCAATTCCGTTGGCGCGAGGCGCTGAAAACCTTGAGTGACTGCTCAAAGGCTCTTAAGGAGTACAATCCGAATCTTGAGATTACATGCTGCGTTCACGCCACACTTAACAGCTACTATGTTACCGAGCTCCGCGGATATGACAATTGGGATATGGTTGCTTCATGCCCGTATTTTGATGTTTTTTCAACCACGATCATCAACTGGAGCTTACCCGAAAGCTTTTTCAGAGAAATTACAGAGCGCACGGTTGCCATGGCAAAAAAGTACGGCAAGCAGAGCGAGCGATGGCTTATGGGATACAACAAGCGTCCCGATGATTTTTCACAGATAGACAAAGTTGTTGATATGTATGAAGAGCTCGGTGTTGACAGGCTCGCAACATGGACATACCGCGGCGGGTACGGGACAAGCGTAGCCGCAAAGGATCCTATCGAGTTATGGGACAATATCGGCAGAAATTACCGACGCGTATTAAAGAAATGATCCCGACCGCGGCACAAAGTCACTCTGCTGCACCCCCCAAACGTGCGGTCGGCAGTCCGAACCGCGGCACGACCGACGACTTAAAGGCAAGCTCGTAAGATACATAAATGATAAAATAATATGGACGGAGGCAAAGATCTTGAACGATTTCGGATATTACAAAAGGATAATTGAAAATCTTGAAGAGATAAACGCAAAACAAGGTGACAACATAATAAAGGCGGGCGCTTTAATGGCTGACGCGATTGCCGACGACCGCCTCATCAGTGTTTACGGAGGCGGCGGACACACCACCCTACCCGTCGGCGAAATGTTTTTCAGAGCAGGCGGATTGGCGTGTATAAACCCCGTTATGGAAACGGGGCTGTCGGTTTTTAACCAAGCTCTTAAGTATCTTGAACTTGAAAGAACCGTTAATTACGGCGGTTCGATAATGAGGTACTACGACCTTAAAAAGGATGATGTGCTGATTATTTTCCATAATATAGGCATTAATCCGGCAACAATAGACGCAGCTATGGAAGCAAAGAAAAACGGTGTCAAGATAATAGCGGTTTCAAGCAGCTATTGGCAGACACAAATGCCGGCAGATCATTTTATCCGTCATCCGAGCGGAAAAAATCTGTTCGATTTTGCCGATGTCTGCATAGATGACTACAACCCCGTAGGAGATGCCGTCGTTAATGTTCCCGGGCTTGACACTCCGATAGCCCCTGTGTCGAACATAGTCGATTTTTATATTGCGCATCTGCTGGAAATCGAATGTGTAAGGCAGTGCGTTGAAAGAGGCATAACGCCGCCGGTTTGGTCAAGCGCAAATACACCCGGCGGAGATGAAAAGAACGCTGCTTACCTTGAAAAATACAGACCGCGCGTTAAAATGCTCTAAGGAGAAAAAACATGGATGTATTACAGGAAAAACTTGATAGCCTGACAGATAAATATTCCATTGAAAGCAAACCCATCCTAACGGACAGAAGCACGGTTATTATTGATGATAACGAGTTCCCTCTCCTGCCGCACAGATTTGAAAGAAGATTTATTGAACTGAAGAAGACGGTACAGGACGGCACGCTTGTCGGTATAAGTGTGATGCGTGTTGCACGAATTGTTGAAAAGGGCTCCGATATTTTCAGTGAACTTTACCGCGAACTCGATCTGTGCAGATATATATTGGGTAAAGAAATAACGGCTGTCACGGCAATGCAGAACGGCGATGTCCTTAATGTTATTGCAACTGCGGAAGAAGGTATTGTGTGTACTGTTGAAATCTCCGCAACACTTGCCGAAGGAGAAACGCCCAAGGATAAGCATGAAATAATTTCACAGCGCGGCATCGCCTGTGACATAGTGGTAGATGCGCAGTTAAAGCAGGATTCCATCTATGTTTTCGGAGAGAACAACAAAAAATTCACCGACACGGATTTTGAGCTTTACGGCTTGTCGGCAGACGAAGTCGCAATCGTCCGCTCGGCATTTGCTTTGGCGCGTAACAACGACTTGGGCAAGGAATTCAAGGCAGCCGATAAGGCACTCAACACTTTGACCGACAAGGTGAAAATGTCTGTCAAATCAGGCGAAAGACAGGTGATCTGAAGTGAAACCGTTAAAAATTGCAATGATGAGTATGACGCACGGCCACACCCGTAAGTACTATCAGGTATTAAAAGAGAATCCGAAACTTGATTGGGTTGCCGTTTCAACCGCAAACGACGAAGTCAGGGAGATATTCTTAAACAGCGTTGACGGTATTCCCTGCTACGACAGCGATGCTCAAATGCTGGATGCGCACCCGGAAATCGAGGCGGTGGTGCTGGCAAGCGAAAACAGTGATCATCTGCGTCAGATGAAGCTTTGTGCCGAGCGCGGAATACACATTCTTTCAATGAAGATTCCGACATTTGACATGGATGAATATGACGAAATGACAGAGCTTGTCGACAAAAGCGGCGTGGTTTGCCAAATTGAGCTTGAAATGCATTACAATCCTGTTATCGCAAGAATGAAAGAGCTTGTAAAAAACAACGAAATCGGAAAAATCAAATCATTTAACGCCACCAACATAACACTTTCCCCCGTTTGGGCCTTCCCATGGCAGGGCGTTCCCGAAAAAAGCTACGGCAAACGCGTTCCGATTAAAGAGGGAGATCCCCGTTTTCGCGGCGGAGCGCTTTGCGATCATCCTCATATTTTTGATATGATAAGGCATATGACGGAAAGCGAGTTTGACTGTATTTATGCCGAAGTAGCACCGAATATCCGTCCCGACATCGAGGAAGAAGATATGCTTTCGGTTATAGGCAGAATGAAAAACGGTACCGTTTTTTCGCTTGATCCCTCGTGGTCAAAAATGGAAGAGCGTCTTAAGGTTCCCGGACCCGGCTGGGAAGTTTTCCCGAAGCGCATGGAAGTCAACATTACGCTGAACGGCGAAAAAGGAACCGTTATGGCTGACTGTTTCGGTCCGAATGTGTACCACAACGGCTGTCCCAACGACAGATACACCGTACAGTATACTTATTTCGACGAATGGGTAGGACTTATCGACGAGTTTGTTGACAATATCAGAAATCATAAAACGCCACTTATCAATCTCAAATGGCATAAAAAGACCATAGAAGCCATGAATGCCGTATATGACAGCATTTCTTCGGGAAAAGTCATCAAGCTTAACTGACAGTGTGCCTGCTCCATCTTTATTACGCTTAAGCAAATTAAAGGTGAGGCAGGCACCGTTATAATTAACTCAGACGAATTTTGATACTCTTGAGTACAAGCCTCATGAAATTTTCAATCCGATAAAGGAGGAAGCGTTTTGCCGATTACAACAATAAGTGAAGGAGTTCATAAGCTTTTTGCCTCACACAACGAAAAATGTCCGCCGTTCACATTGAAGTTCGGAGAGTTGTTTGATACGGTTTCGAAAGACGGCAGCGACATACCCGTATTCCGTTACAAATACTATAACAAATTTATAGGTATGCACGATCTCGATCTCCTCGGAACGCCGTGTGCCCTGACCGTGACTTCGATCGATACCGAGCCTGTAGAAAGAATACTTTTTCGCGAACTTTATGTCGCCGAATACCTGTTAAATTCCGAAGTCGAGAATATCACCGCTTACAGAAACAAAAACAGTGCGAACCTGATAGTCGGTTTCCGTAATAAGGCCAAGGCTCATATGCAAATACATTCCGCCGTATGCGGAGAACCGCAATTCAGACACGAGTTGTTTACCACCGAAGGCTTCGTGAGCGACCGCGTGGTCGACACCGTCACGGTGCAGCATGCATTGAATGTCTACACTGAAAAGGGCTGCGAAACTTACACCGATGCGGATATGTCGCTTTACGGCTTAACGACGGTCGAACAGGAATATGTTTACGCGATATATGATATTTTCAATGACGAAAATACCGAACCGCTCATCGCAGCCGCAAAAAGACTTGAAGAGGCGACCGTTTCGGCGCTGAACAACGGAACCTATTATAACGGAAGGGAGTCGTAACTGTATATGAGCGAAAAAAGAAAACTTCGGGTCGCACTTATGAATTGCTCTCATTCTCACGCACGCGGATACTATCGGTTTATCGGCTCTGACCTTTTCGATGTTGTCGCCTGTTCGGTTCCCCTTGAGTACCGCGACAGGGTATTTATAGAGAATCTGTCCGGTGTGGATATGTATGAGGACGACGAGGAGATGCTGAACGCCCACCCCGAAACGGAAGCGGTGGTAATGGCAAGTCCGAACTACCTTCACAGAAAAGAATTCGAAATGTGCTTTAAGAGAGGTATCGCGGTCCTCTCAATGAAAGTCCCGACCCTTCGGTTGGATGAATACCGTGAAATACTGGAACTGCAGAAAAAATACAACGGTAAATGCTTTATAGAGCTTGAAATGAGAAGCTCCGCCGAACTTCGGCGGCTGAAGGAGCTTGTGCAGGAGGGCAGGATCGGCAGGGTCACCTCGTTTTGCGGATGGAACCTCTCTCATAACCCCGTTTGGTGGCTTAAATGGCACGGTATCCCCGAGCAGATATACGGCAGCCGCACACCCATCGAAAAAGGCAGCAATATTTACCGAGGCGGTGCCCTTACCGATCATCCCCATATTTTCGATGCCATCCGCTATGTCCTCGACGACGAAATAGAAGAGATATATGCCCAAACCGCTCCGAATATGAGAAACACCGAGGTGGAGGACTTTGCCTTCATAATCGGGAAAACCGAAAAAGGCACCGTTTTCTCTCTTGATCCCTCATATTCTCGTACCGAAAACCCTGCGGACATCATCGGTCCGGGCTGGGAGCAATACCCGAAGCGCGTTGAAGTCAATGTGTCGGTTTTCGGCGAAAAAGGTTATATTTTGGGAGATGTATACGGCCATTGGATACATCATACAGGGAAACCGAATCACAACTATACTTCGGTCCGCTGCACCGG
>CAUCSW010000041.1 GCA_958445555.1 uncultured Clostridia bacterium
ATATTCGCTTCGCGGGTTTAATTGGCGAATATAATGCCACTGCGCCGCGGGCGCAATATCACTTTTGCCGTGGCAAAAATATCACGCCGAATGATGCAAGGCATATCGCTGAAAACATCAATTCTGACAAAGCACGATATACCAAAAATCAGGTGCATAATAATGGTTCACGGCAACCGAAAAAAACACTTGCATTAGCAAGTGTTTTTTCACTTTTTTCTTTTGTTTCCCCTCAAATTACCGTCCGTTTTGGCAGGGGAACCGGCTGCGGTGCCTCCCTTCGGTACGGAAGGAGAAAAGAAGTCGGAAAAATCGGGTAGTTTTTTCTTTGCGCGGTAATAGGACTGCACGGTTGTGAAACCGGACTCAAAGATAAGGTCGGTTATATTTGCGTTTTCGTCTTCTTCCAATCGCTTTGATATATAGTTGAGTCGATGACGGTTAATATACTCTCTGATATTGGTTCTTGCATATTGATGAAATACACGGGAAAGGTGTTCCTGTCTGTATCCGAGGGCGGAGGAGATGGAACCGAGGGTTATATGATCCGTGAAATTACTGTTTATATACTGCATGAGTTTGACGATGAGCGCCCCATCGCCGCGGTATTCAAATTCCGAATAGGCGGCGGATTTTGCTATGAGAGAAAGAATGGTCTGAGAAAAGGCGAAATTGACGTAGTTGTTTTCGATGTCGGGTAAAAAATCATTGATAAGGGATGCAAATCGGTCTGCAAGAGCCTTATCATAAAGGCAGTTATCCTTGATCCTTTTATTATCCGTGAATTCTCTGTACTGTTTCATTTGATACGGAGGGATAATGATAACATAGTCTTCACCGCTGCCGTGTTCGATAAGCTCAAACCCGTGCACATCGTAACTGTCGCAAAAAACGACATACGACCCCGTCGCGACAAACGACTTGTCGTTCAGCATTATGCGGTATTTACTGCCGCCCGATATCAACAATTCCGCATTGGCGTGGAAGTGGGGATAAAACGAATGATCCTGGCGAAGGTTGATATAAAGGCGACCGTCTTCTTCTCTCATTCTTTCGTATATAGCTCTCATAAGCACATAATATCAATAAATGAGAATAATATCAAGAGGTTTTGTTGTTTTTTTTAAGACACAGGCGTCGCAGAGGATCTGAATAAGACCGCAGGTGCGAGAGCGGATGCGGGTGCCATACGAGCCCTCCTTAAAAGGTACGATTTCGTACCTTTATAATTGCAATTTGTCAATTATAATATGAGTATTCATATATGTCAACAACTGTTTTTCGAAAATTTCCGAATAAACGGAATTCTTATGTGTTTTACCGCAAATTCCTGCCTTCATTGCTTGATTTTATGCTTATAAGGGAGTAAAATGCTATTTGCAGTCATATCGTGTCATATCAGATCACATTAGGTAGTGTTAAGATGCATTAGGTCGTCTTAGGCTGCATTCGGTCACATAACGGTCGCAAGCGGTCCGCTGCGGCGCTCCGTTTACAACGTCCGGCTTGCAGCGGTCGGTTTACAGCGGTGCGCTGAAAAAACGGTTTTGCTGCGGTCGCGCGGCACAAACGATATCGATACATATGTAACGGAAAGGAATTGAGCAGGTGCAGTCTGGGGTAAGAGATCTCACAAGGGGGCGGCCGTCATCGGTGATACTCGGCTTTGCCCTTCCCGTCTTTATAAGTCAGGTCTTTCAGCAATTATACAATACCGCGGATGCGTTTATCGTCGGCAAAAAGCTCGGCACCGAGGCACTCGCCGCGGTCAGCTCGTCGGGAACACTTATATTCCTTATGATAAGCTTTTTTGAAGGTCTCTCGATGGGAGCGGGCATCGCAATATCGCGCTATTTCGGTGCGGGAGACGAAAAGTCGGTATCAAAGGCAATACATACCGATATCGCGGTGGGACTTGTCTGCGGCGGTATTCTTACGGTCGTAGGTATGGTATTCACACCCACATTTCTTACCTGGATGAACACGGATCCCGATGTCATGCCGCTGGCGGTCGAATACTTCAGGTATTATTTTGCAGGCGTCATTTCGCTTGTTATGTACAATATGATGCGCGGAATAATGAACGCCCTGGGAGACAGCCGCCGTCCTCTTATTTATCTGATAATCTCCTCAATGACAAATATCGTTCTCGACGCGTTGTTCGTATATGTGCTTGAGCTCGGCGTGCGTTCCGCCGCGGTGGCGACGGTCATATCGCAATCGGTAAGTGCAATACTTTGTCTTATTCATTTGATGAAAAAAGGGAATGTTTACACTATTGAGCTCAAAAAGCTCAGGTTCCATGCCGATATGTTCAGGGAAATGATAAGGTTCGGAATGCCGTCGGGCATTCAGAATTCCGTGATCGGCTTTGCAAATGTTATTGTTCAGACACAGATAAATTCTTTCGGAAAGTACGCCTCTGCCGCCTACGGTACACATGCGAAGATAGAGGGGTTCGGGTTCCTGCCCATAACGAGTTTTGCCATGGCAATAGCGACATTTATAAGTCAGAATCTTGGCGCAAGGCAGTACGAAAGGGCAAAGAAAGGGGCGCGCTTCGGAATCATTACGGGTGTTCTGCTTGCGGAGACGATAGGCACTGCGGTATTTATTCTCGCCCCGAAGCTTATTGCGATTTTTGACGACACCCCCGAGGTGGTGCGGCTCGGGACCATGCAGGCGAGAACGGTAGCTTTGTTTTACTTCCTGCTTGCATATTCGCATCTCATAGCGGCGGTATGCAGGGGAGCGGGAAAGGCGATCGTACCTATGACGGTAATGCTTTCGGTCTGGTGCCTTTTAAGAATAGTTTACATAATCATCATTATGAACACCGTCGGTGAAATAAGGTATATCTATCTCGCTTATCCGATAACATGGGCGATCACATCTGTTATTTACTTTATTTACTACCATGTTTCCGACTGGGTACACGGATTCGAAAAGGCAAAGAAGGCGGGCTGAGCGAAGAGGGAGGCAAGCATCTTGCGAGGGAATTGGAAAACAGACAGATAAAAAGACTGGCGGAACAGAATACCGTCGAAAGTATATAAGGCAACCCCCCGACGGACCCCGTCGGGGGTTTGCCTATGTTTGGCTGATCTGTGAGGGGTAGGGTTAGGCGCAGGCACGTCGGGCAGCGAAAGCAAACGGCGTGCCTGCGCACCGGGCAGCGCCGCGCGCCCTCCGACAGGAGGGCGCGAAACGGGCGCGGGCGACCTATGCTTTTATGCGGGCTTAGGCCGCAGAACCGATGAGATGATCCGCTTTTTAACCGTGCCCGTTTTGCGACCCTTCGGGTCGCTGCGGCGCCGCTTTCGTTTCTTAACTGTGCCGAGCGGAGGATCGGTTTATCCCTGCTGCCGACCGATAAGCCTGCCCGATACGAAAGTGACGATGTAGACAAGCACATCGGCAAGTACAACGGTGCAGCCGACAGGGGTTCCGAAAACTATCGAAAACAGGATGCCGAAAAGCGTGCAGCATACCGAAATTATTGCGGAGCATACAGTGACTCCTTTGTAGCTGCGGCATATCCGCATGGCGGACATTGCAGGAAAAACAACAAGCGCGGATATGAGAAGGGAGCCGACAAGGTTCATGGCGAGCACAATAATGACCGCCGTTACCGTTGCGGTCAGCAGACCGTAAAGTCTTGTGTTTATGCCGCTTGCCTTCGAAAAATCCTCGTCGAACGTGATGGCAAAGAGACGATTGTAATTAAAAACAAAGACAAATATCGTAACTGCCGCAAGCACGACCGATAACCATACTTCCGCCTCGGATAGTGTGAGTATGAGGGATGAGCCGAAAAGGGTGCTGCAGACATCTCCCGCAACATTTGAGGATGCGGGAAAAACATTAAGCAGTAGATACCCGGAAGCAAGCGCACCCACAGACAACATTGCTATTGCGGCATCTCCGCGCGTCCGCCGCTTTCCGCCGCCGGATGCGGTCAGAAATATCGCCGCGGCAGCGGTCACGGGCAAAACGATATACATACTGTTGCTGATTCTCAGTACAGTGGCTATTGCGAGCGCTCCGAAAGCGACATGGGAAAGCCCGTCGCCTATAAACGAAAACCTTTTCAGCACCAGCGGAACTCCGAAAAGAGAGGTGCAGAGGGATATGAGAACGCCTACGATAAGCGAATACCGAACAAACGGATATCCTAAATACTCCGCAAGCCTTGAAAACATCTCGCTCATTTTCTTTCCTCCTCAGAGGCAGGTGTACCGTTGAAGTAATCCTCTGCGGTGCCGAAAAACACTTTGCGTCCTATTCTTAAAATATGTGTGGCAAACCGCTCCGCAGCTTCTATGTCGTGAGAGACCATTATCACGGCCGTTTTTTCTTCGCGGTTCAGCCTTTTAATTTCCGCATACATCTCCTCGGCGGCAGTTGGATCAAGTCCGGTGACGGGTTCGTCGAGCAATAGGGCTTTGTCCGCCGCAGAAAGTGCTCTGGCGAGCAGGACTCTTTGCTGCTGACCGCCCGAGAGCTCTCTGTAACTGCGGTCGGCGAGATGAGAAATTCCCATAAGGCGTAGCTTTTCTTCGGCACGCCGCTTCAGTGATGCGGAATAAAAGGGGCGCATCCCGTTTCGGGCGGCACAACCGGATAAAACGACCTCTTTTACCGAAGCGGGAAAATCGCGCTGAACATTTGTCTGTTGAGGTAGGTACCCTATCTCTCCCCGACGCAGACCGTCGCCGAAAGTAATGGTGCCGGATATCGGCGGGTGAAGTCCGAGCAGCGCCTTCATAAGTGTCGATTTGCCCGAACCGTTTTCACCTATAACGAACAGATAGTCACCGCTTTCAACGGTGAAGCTTATGTTTTCAGCGGCGGGTTTTCCGTCATAGCCGAGAACGAGATCCTTGCACTTTATCATTGACATTTATTTATTGCTTCCTTAAATACCGATAAATTTTCCCGGGCAGTGCCGAGATAGGTCTTTCCTTCAAGTGCCTGTTTTTCTGTTACGGATTGCATTGAATCAAGCACGAAAATACGACGGTCGGGGTCATTGCAGGTCTTTATAACGGTTTCGGCGATCCTTTGGTCACTGCTTTCGGTAACCGTTACACCGCTGAGTCCCGTAGTGTGAAGAGCCTCGGCAAGTCGGGCTATCGTGTCGTATCCCGCATCGGTTTCCGAAGAGCATCCCGAAAAGGCGGAATAGACCGATATGCCGTAGTCCTGCATAAGACCCGAAAACGGAAAGCGGTCGGCAAACAGTATCGAGCGGCAATCGCTCTCATTTGCAGCAGACTCATATTCATTGCTGAGGTCCCTGAGCTTTTCGGTATATGAATCGCAGTTTTTTCTGTAGGCGGAACTGTTTTCGGGGTCGATAGCGCAAAGCTTTTCGGTGAGGATCTCGCAGGCTCTTACGGCGTTTTTCAGCGACAACCATATATGCTCGTCCGGCAAAGAGGGCGCGGGCACGGTTCCGTTGTAGCCCCCGTGTCCGTTGTCGGTGTGATCGTGAAGGGGAGAATCTTCACAGCGGTGTTCTTCGGACTCATGCTCGACGGATTCGCGCTCGGCATCTTCGCCGAAGAGCTCGGCATACAAAGAAACGCGGAGCTGAGAGGTGTTTATCGAGGTCGGGATATCACCGATCCAGGAGTCGGAAAAGCCGCCGATACAGACGAACAGATCCGAACCCGAAATATTTACTATATCAGCCGCGGAGGGCTGATAGCTATGCATGTCCGCGCCGTTTTTATTGAGCAGGGTGGGTCTGACACCGTCTGCCACACCTGCCGTCAGCTCGCGCATCCAATCGTATACGGGAAATACGGAGCAAAGCGCCGTCTTGCCGACCTTCTTTTCCACGGGAGCGCAGCCGCTCGTAAACAAAATGAAGGGGAACAAAGCAAGCAAGACCGACAGAGCCATCAACCGCAGAGTCGGACGGCGGGATGTTCGATCGTGTTTTTTCATCATTTTCTCTCCCGACCGCATTTTTCGCATATTCCGTAAATGGTGGATTTTGAGGGACTCAGGCAAAAGCCCTCGCTCTTTACCGCTTCATTCAGTGCCCGGGCGGCACCGTCGCACAGATGAAGTGTCTTGCCGCATTCGGTACAGGTGAGATGTATGCGGTTTTCGCAGTGCTCGGGGTCGATGTATTGGTAATACATTTC
>CAUCSW010000042.1 GCA_958445555.1 uncultured Clostridia bacterium
AAAATTTATCGCTCGAGGATGCAAGACAACGAGTCCTCGAGCTGAGAAAAACGATAAGTTATCATAACGACCTGTATTATAATAAAGATGACCCCGAGATTTCGGATTTCGAATATGACGCACTCACAAGGGAGCTGCGCGCTATTGAAGCGAAGTATCCCGAACTGAAAACCGTCGATTCGCCGAGCGCAAGGGTCGGCGGTGCCGCCGATGAGATGTTTGCGCCCGTTACGCATACAGTCAGAATGGAAAGCCTGCAGGATGTTTTTTCATTCGACGATGTGACACAGTTCGTAAATAAGACCGCCGAATCCGTCAATATCTCCGAGGGCTTCTCGGTAGAGAAAAAGATCGACGGACTCTCGGTCTCTCTTGAGTACTCTAACGGCAGATTTGTCCGCGGCTCAACAAGAGGCGACGGCGATGTCGGTGAAAATGTCACCGATAATCTCTTGACCATCAAATCAATACCGAAAACGATCCCTTTTACGGGCGAGCTTGAAGTGAGAGGCGAAGTCTATATGCCGCGCTCAAGCTTTGTAAAACTCTGTGAACGGCAGGAACTGCTCGGAGAAAAGGCGTTTAAAAACCCCAGAAACGCCGCCGCGGGCTCACTCCGTCAAAAGGATTCTTCAGTGACCGCCGAGCGTGGATTGTCGATATTCTGCTTTAATGTCCAAAGAGTCAACGGCACATCCTTCGCAACACACGCAGATTCGCTCAGATTTTTGGCAGAGAACGGATTTACCGTTATACCGGGCATTCGTATCTGCAAGACTGCGGAAGACATCATAAACGAAATTTCATCGATCGGAGAGGCGAGGGGAGACCTCGGATTCGATATTGACGGCGTAGTTATTAAACTTAATGACCTTTCGGAGCGCTCCGTGCTCGGAAGCACCGCAAAATACCCGAAATGGGCTGTTGCCTATAAGTTCCCGCCGGAAGAAAAAACGACCGTTGTCAGAGACATAGAGATCACGGTCGGGCGAACGGGTGTGCTGACTCCTACCGCCGTATTTGATCCTGTCTCGCTTGCGGGCACTTCGGTCGGCAGAGCGATACTTCACAACGAGGATTTTATAAACGATCTTAATATCAATATCGGCGATACCGTGACCGTTCGCAAGGCAGGTGACATTATCCCCGAGGTCATCGGTCTTGTAAAAAAAGGGGAGAACGATGGCGCTTTCAGGATGCCAACCGTTTGTCCTTCCTGCGGCTCACCCGTTTATCGCGACGATGAGGCGGCGATACGCTGCATAAATCCCGATTGCCCTGCGCAGGTGCTCAGAAATCTCATCCACTTTGCTTCACGCGATGCTATGGATATAGAGGGACTCGGCCCTGCGGTGATCGAAGCGTTGTCTGATAAAGGTTTGCTGCATCATGAGGCGGATATCTATACACTCACTGCGGAATCCGTCGCCGATATCGATCGTATGGGCAAAAAATCCGCCGATAACCTGATAAAGGCAATAGAAAGATCAAAGCAAAACGACCTCTGGCGCCTTATATTCGCCCTTGGCATCAGAAATGTCGGCGCAAAAGCGGCAAAACTGATTGCAACAAGGTTCGGCACGATAGACGCCGTAATGAATGCGGAAAGGGACGAATTGACAGAGATCGACGGAATAGGCTCGGTCGTGGCTGACAGTATAATTTCTTACTTTTCGGATGATTCGGTAAGGAACCTTGTCGATTCTCTAAAGGCTTCGGGAGTAAACACCGTGAGCCTTAACAAAGCCGCAGATGACGCGCTGAGCGGTAAGACCATCGTCATAACAGGCACGCTTGACGGCTATTCAAGGCAGGAAATGACCGCACTGATCGAATCGCATTCGGGTAAGGTCTCTTCAAGCGTCTCTAAAAAAACCGACTATCTTTTGGCCGGAGAAGACGGCGGAAGCAAACTCACAAAAGCCGCCTCGCTCGGTGTACCGATCATATCGATCGACGACCTTTTCAAGATGATAAGCGGCGAAAAATAAGCGCGAGCAAAAAAAAAAGACCGCGGCACACTTCAATCTTAATGAAGTATGCCGCGGTCCGATATCATTCCGATATTAGGATAGCCTTCAGATCATATCCTTCATAGAATACAAACCGGCAGGCATCGTTGTAATGTACTTTGCCGCCCTCAGCGCACCGACTGCAAATATCTTGCGTGAATAAGCCGTGTGGGTAAGTGTTATGACCTCATCGTTACCGGCAAAAATGATCTCGTGCTCGCCGACTATCGTCCCGCCCCTCACGGAGCTTATACCGATCTCATTGTGAGGGCGCTTTTCTCTGCGCGAGTGACGGTCGTATTCATAACTTAACTTGTCGCCGCGTGCTTCGTTTATCGCATCGGCAAGCTTTAATGCGGTCCCGCTCGGTGCATCGACCTTTCGGTTGTGGTGCTTTTCGACTATCTCGATGTCAAAATCGTCACCCAAGGCAGCTGCAGCTTTCGCGGCAAGCTCGGTAAGAAGAGACACCCCCATGGACATATTATATGAGAAAAATACGGGCACCGAATGTGAAGCGGTCTCGATCTTTTTCATATCCTCTTCATTGTAGCCGGTCGTACATAAAACCACAGGTATGCCGCCGCTCACAGAGAATTCAAGCAGATCGTCAAGTGCGTCGGGAGAAGAGAAATCAATAATGACATCGCATTTGACAACAACATCGGAGAATGCGGAAAAGACCGGAAAACCGGCTTCGGAATCACCGTATTTGTCAACACCTGCAACGACTGCCGCATCATCCCTTTCGGATATGATTCCCGCGACCGCTTTTCCCATCTTACCGTTAGCGCCGCTTATAAGAACGCCGAGCATATTTTATCTCATTCCTTTACTTAAGTAATCCGAGTGAAATCATTTCCTTTTTGATGAGATCTCTTGTCTTTTCGTCTGTCGGCACAAGCGGAAGCCGCAGAGGACCGACATCCATCCCGAGCATATTCATCGCTTCTTTGACGGGGATCGGATTGACATCCGCAAAAAGCGAATTTATAAACGGCATATACTTTTCCTGCATAGACCTACACTTTTCGGAGTTGCCGTCAAAGTATGCAGCGCACATTTCGTGTACCGCGGCGGGGAGTATATTGGAAAGAACCGATATCACACCTATTCCGCCCAGCTCCAATACATCGTATATGTCGGTATCGTTGCCGGAGTAAATGTCAAGCTCGTCTCCGCATAACTCTTTCGTGATGCGGATCGATTCCATATTTCCGTTAGCTTCCTTGACCGCACATATATTCGGATGCTTTGACAGTTCGAAATAGGTTTCGGGCTTTATATTGAGCCCTGTCCTTGACGGAACATTGTAAAGGATCATCGGCAGATCGACCCTGTCGGCTATATAATTGTAATGACGGATGATCCCGTTTTGCGATGTCTTATTATAAAAAGGTGTCACCATGAGAAGGGCGTCTGCACCGCAGTCCCTCGCAAGGTTGGCAAGAGTCACCGAACGGGCGGTGTCATTGCTTCCGGCTCCTACAATAACCGGAACTCTTCCTCCGGCAGCCTTGACCGCCGACGCAACAACAAGGTCCCTTTCATGGTATCCGATTGTCGGGGATTCACCGGTGGTGCCGAGAATGATCAAAGCATCAATGCCGCTCTCTATCTGTGAGTTGACAAGGCTCTCAAGCTTCGTATAGTTGATACTCCCGTCCTCTTTCATGGGCGTGACAAGCGCGGTGCCCGCACCTGTGAATATGCGTTTTTTCATATAAGATCACTCCGTTAATAAATTATGTCAACGGGTCCGCAAAAAAACTATTTTTTGTCAATGTATCCTTTTGCGCAGAGAAGCTCGGCGGCAAGTACCGCACCGCCCGCAGCGCCGCGCAGCGTGTTGTGAGAGAGTCCCACGAACTTGTAATCAAATACCGAGTCCTCACGAAGCCTTCCGAGCGAGATCGACATACCTCCGTCAATATCCCGCTGGAGCTTCGTCTGGGGAAGAAAGTCTTCGGTGAAATAACGAAGGAATTTTTCCGGCGAGCTCGGCAGATTGAGACCCGCGGTATCGGGAACGAATGTATCCCACTTTTCGAGTATTTCGTCCTTTGTCGGCTTTTTATCAAACGATACAAACACAGACGCCATATGTCCGTCCGAAACAGGAACCCTCAGGCACTGAGCGGTAATAACAGGGGAGGATGCCGAAACTATCTCTCCGTCTTCTATGTTTCCCCAGACCTTGAGCGGCTCTCTTTCGGATTTCTCGTCCTCACCCGAAATAAACGGAATAACATTGTCAATGATCTCAGGGAAAGTATCAAATGTCTTACCTGCGCCCGATATTGCCTGATAGGTGCTGACGGCGACATTTTTGATCCCGAAGCATCGGAGGGGATGAAGGGCAGGAACATAGCTCTGTATAGAACAGTTGGATTTAACGGCAATAAATCCTCGCTTAGTGCCGAGACGCTTTCTCTGTGATGTAATGATCTCTGCATGATCGGCGTTGATCTCGGGGATAAGCATCGGGACATCCGGTGTCCAGCGATTTGCACTGTTATTCGAAACAACAGGACATTCAAGCTTTGCATATTTTTCTTCCAATGCCTTTGTTTCATCCTTGCTCATATTTACCGCGCAGAAGACAAAATCGACCTTGGATGCGATAGCTTCGGCATCCTTTTCGGCGTCGGATATTATCATATCTGCGATATTTGACGGAATATCCGTCTTCATAGCCCAACGGCTGCCGACCGCATCGCCGTATTTTTTTCCGGCACTCCTTGAACTTGCCGCAAGCACCGATATGTTAAACCAGGGATGATTGCTCAACAGCGTGATAAAACGCTGACCGACCATTCCCGTTGCGCCTATGATCCCGACATTGAATTTCTGCATTTGCCGCATCTCCTGTAAATAAATAGTTGAAGTAATTGATTAAATGGACTATAATGCTAATTGCGATGCTTTTGTCGATGCTGTGACATCAGCTGTCGCTCGGCATATACATCCGCATCTATATAAATATATCATTACAGTCTATTTTTGTCAATGTCCTTTTATGCCCGCAAAAAAGGCAGCCCTATGTCAGATTACAACTGTCGTGGATTTCGGAGACCGATATTATGAATATGAAAAAAAGCGATTTTTACTATGACCTGCCCGAGGAGCTCATAGCTCAGACACCTATAGAGCCCCGCTCCGCCTCGCGCCTTCTCGTCCTGAATAAAAAGAGCGGCGGTATCGAGCACAGGCATTTTTATGATATTGTACAATACCTTAACAAAGGCGACTGCCTTGTGCTTAATGATACAAGGGTACTGCCCGCAAGAATTTACGGCACCCGCCGCGATACGGGCGCGACCGTTGAATTTCTTTTGCTGAAGCAGCTCGCCGATAAGGAATGGGAAGCCCTTGCGGGACCCGGTAAAAAGGCAAAGACGGGCTGCGTGTTCGATTTCTCGGACGAGCTTTCCTGCACTGTCACCGATGTGTTGTCAGACGGTAACAGGATAATTAAATTCGAATGCGAAGCCGACTTCTTTCAGGTGCTTGACCGCGTGGGTGAAATGCCCCTGCCGCACTACATAACACACAAGCTTCAGAATAAGGAAAGATATCAGACCGTTTATTCAAAAGAGCTCGGTTCCGCCGCAGCTCCCACTGCGGGACTACATTTTACCGAAGAACTGCTCAGTGAAGTCAAAAGTAAGGGAGTAAACATCGCATATGTCACCCTTCATGTCGGCCTCGGTACATTCAGACCCGTCAAGGAAGAAAACATCACAGACCATAAAATGCATACCGAATCATATCATATATCGGCAGAGGCAGCCGATATGATAAACATGACTAAGAAAAACGGCGGCAGGGTCATATGTGTCGGCACGACCTCCTGCAGAACCGTGGAAAGTGCCGCATCAAACGGCGGAATACGCGAGTGCAGCGGCAATACCGACATATTTATCTACCCCGGTTACAAGTTTAAGTGTATGGACGGGCTGATAACCAATTTTCACCTTCCCGAAAGCACACTGATAATGCTCGTAAGCGCGTTTGCGGGCTATGAAAACACAATGAACGCATATAAGATCGCCGTCAATGATAAATACCGCTTCTTCAGCTTCGGCGATTG
>CAUCSW010000043.1 GCA_958445555.1 uncultured Clostridia bacterium
ACTACAACGGTATGTTGGGCGGTAAGACGGGATACACAAGAAAAAGCGGAAGATGCCTTGTCACGGCGGCAAGGCGCGATGCAAAGCTCATAATAGCGGTAACGCTCAGCGATCCCGATGACTGGAAGGATCACCGTACCCTGCTTGATTACGGTTTGGAAAACACTGCCTGCTGCGATATAACCTTCACTCCCGAAAACTCCGCGATTCCCGTCGTCGGAAGCGATGTTTCCCTTGTCAGTATTGCGGTTCCGAAAAGGCTTGCGGGAATCAATGAAGATTGCCGAAAGTATATAACCTGCAAAGCCGAGCTGAACGGATTCATATACGCACCTATAAACGCGGGAGAGATCGTCGGCAGCGTAAAGTATTACTATAAGGATATTATGATCGCGGAAGATTGCCTGTTTTCGGGCGGAGATATCGGTTTTACCGAAAAAAAGCCGACGACCTCAGAAAAGTTTTTCCGCAGCGTAAGACTCCTGTTTTCTTTTTATAAATAGGTTTGTCATCCGCACGGGCTGACACCCAAATCCGAACCCAAATCCGATCGGGCAGCAACACGGCCGACGGCAGCGCCGCCCACGCCGAAGGCGCGGTAAACGGGCATAGGCGCACCTTCATTTCCGAAATCTCCGCTTTTTACATAGCGGCATTTCTTTATATTACACTTTGCCGCCCGTTTCGCGCCCTTCAAAAAAGGGCGCGCGGCGCTGCCTTCGGTCCGGTTGCTGCCATAGATCGAGCCCTGCCCGCTTTTCCGTCTGTGTCTGTATATATAAAGGCAGGAGCAATCCGACTCCCCAAAAGGGGTATTGAACTCCCATATCGAGAGACCGCCGGGTCGACCTCGGCTCTTAACCTCTCTTGCATTCACAATATACCGGAAGGACCCCCCGAAAATGAAAAACGAAAAAATACGACTTCAAAAATTCCTTGCCCAATGCGCCGTCTCATCAAGAAGAGGGGCGGAAGAAATGATCGCGGCAGGCAAGGTCAAGGTAAACGGCAGACCCGCAAAGCTCGGAGACAAGGTCGATCCGTTTCACGACAAGGTGACCGTTGCCGGAAAGAGACTTGTCAACGCCGAGAAAAAGATGTACATAATGCTCCACAAGCCGCGCGGGTTCGTAACGACCATGAGCGACGAACAGAATCGCAGGTGCGTTGCGGATCTCGTTGCCGACGCAGGTGTAAGACTGTTCCCAGTGGGAAGACTCGACCGAAACTCCGAAGGTCTCCTTTTCATGACCAACGACGGCGAGTTTGCCAACATTCTGACACACCCCTCACGCCATGTCGCGAAGGTCTATCGGGTAACCGTAAGAGAGGCAGTCGGTGAGGACAAGCTCGATAAAATGCGGGACGGAATGATGATCGAAGGCAAAAAGACCCTTCCCTGCGACGCTGATGTGATACAACGGGAAGAAAGCCGAACCGTATTGCGGATAGTGCTTTATGAAGGCCGCAACCGCGAGATAAGAAAGATGTGCGAACAACTCGGCCTTACGGTTATCAGGCTGAAAAGGGTCGAAGTTGCCGGTGTTAAGCTCGGTATGCTTCCCCAGGGAAGATGGCGCGAGCTTAACGAAAAAGAAATACACCGCCTTATGAGCATAAGTACATCGAAAAAAGGAGATGCCGAAAATGATTGAGGTGCTGCCGGTCAAGGATCGATCGCTGCTTGAAGAATTATATTTATCTGCGGGGCAGACCGTAACAAAGAACAGTGCCGCGGTCTCGGCAAGATGCGGAACGGAATGTCTCGGCTATTGCCTTTATGAGCTTGAAAACGGTACCCTCACGGTGACAAGACTCGAACCCGAGACCGATGCAATGCTTGCGGACGGCATCCTGCGCTCCGCTCTTCACGCAGGACTAGTCGCGGGAGCCTCCCTTGCGCGCTACGATGACACCGCACCCGAAAAGCTGCTCACCGAACTGAATTTCACAGGCGTCTCTCCGCACGAGCTTAAACTTGAAAAACTGTTTGAAGACTGTAACTGTCACAAAGGGCGGTAAAAAAGAGGTGCCGCCCGTCACTTTTGGGATATAGAAAAAAGGTATGTAAAGCCGAAGCTTTTACATACCTTTTTATTATGTAGATTTTACCTGTCAAGAGCACCTCATCAATAGCATCCTAAACCAAAGGACTACTGTGGCAAAAAGGCTCTGTGGCAGAACGCGGTCAGTGACACAAAAGCAGGACTTATGACAAGAGTGTCCTGTCGTTGGAAAACGCGCTTCCGCTTGCGGATGAGAACATATCTATAAGCTCTTTTACGGTCAGCTTTTTCTTTTCCTCGCCTTTTATGTCTATGATGACCTTTCCGTCATGCATCATTATAAGGCGGTTTCCGTATTCAATGGCATTCTGCATATTGTGAGTAACCATCAAAGCAGTGAGATTGTTTTCTTTTATCAGCTTATCGGAAAGCTCCAGCACCTTGGCTGCGGTCTTAGGATCAAGTGCGGCGGTGTGCTCATCAAGCATAAGAAGTTTCGGCTTTTTTATTGACGCCATAAGAAGCGTTATCGCCTGACGCTGTCCGCCCGAGAGCAGACCCACCTTGTCTGAAAGACGGTTCTCAAGTCCAAGTCCGAACTCGCTCAAAAGGTCACGGTACAACTCCCGCTCCTTTTTCGAAATTCCCCATCCGAGACCGTGAAAGCTTCCGCGTCTGTAAGCGAGCGCAAGGTTCTCTTCAATCTGCATATCGGGTGCGGTGCCGAGCATCGGATCCTGGAACACCCTGCCGAGATATTTTGCACGGCGATGCTCCGGCTGGTTGGTAACATCAATACTGTCGATGATTATTTTTCCCGCATCGGGTCTCCAGACTCCGCATATGGCGTTGAACATGGTACTCTTGCCCGCACCGTTTCCGCCGATGACGGTAACGAAATCACCTTCCTTAACGGTTAGGTTCAGACAGTTAAGTGCGACCTTCTCGTTGACCGTGCCGGGATTAAAGACCTTGTAGACGTTCTCCATTCTAAGCATTGACGGACCCTCCCTTGTTGATGCGCACCTTTCTCCTTACTACCTTGCCCTTCCAATAGGGAGCCGCAAGGAACACTGCCACCACAATTGCGGAGAGAAGTTTTAACATATCGGTGTCAAGTCCGAGCCAGATAACCGTCTGGTAAACTATGAAGTATATGATTCCGCCGAAAATAACACCCACAAGGCGAACGGCAAAATTTGACAACAACTTGCCGAGCACCGCCTCGCCTATTATGACCGCGGCAAGGCCGATCACGATCGCACCTCTGCCCATCTGTGCATCGGCAAAGCCCTGGAACTGGGAGAGAAGCGCACCTGCGAGTGCCACGATTCCGTTGGATATCATAAGCGCGATCAGCTTGTTGGCATCTGTGTTGATTGCCTGGGCGCGGATGGCGCAGCCGCGTGAAGTTCCGAAAAACCAATAAAGCAGGGCAATAAGAGCGGCGATAAGGATCGCGACTCTGAAAATGGAATTATCGGTAAAAGCGACTCCGGTTACCGAGCGGTTCGATATAAATCGGTGTATCTTTGTGCCGAGAGCAATGTTTGCGGCACCCATTATCTTAAGATTTATCGAATAAAGGCCCAGCTGCGTCAGTATTCCCGAAAGTATCGCGGGAATGCCCATAAATGTGTGAAGCAGTCCCGTAACGAGGCCGGCGAGCATACCTGCGAGAACCGCAGCGAGCATTGCAACGGCAATCGAATACCCGTTCTTTATCATAACAATGCAGACGGCGCCGCCCGTGCAGAAAGATCCGTCCACAGTCAGGTCGGCGAAATCAAGTATTCTGTATGTTATATACACCCCGATTGCCATAATGCCCCATATGAGACCCTGCGCAACCGCACCCGGCATTGAATTCAGCAATGCGATAATATCCATTTATATCCTCCGTAGTGAGCGCGTACCTGCGGCAGGGAAATCGGTCTTTCCCCTGCCGCAGGACGCGTCTTTTTGTTTTTTGGGACCGCGAAGCGGTTCCGCCCGCCCCTCAGCACCTCGTCTGAATATCTTATCGGTATTATTCGGTATACCTTACTCAGCCTCTATCGCCGTGTAATCATCGGGAACGGTGATTCCGAGTTCCTTGCATATCTCGGCGTTGTACTTCTTTGTTACCTTGGGGGCATATTCGATCGGCATCTCGGAGATCTTTGCTTCGCCGGTGAGTATTTTTGCAGCCATAAGACCTGTGGTGTATCCGAGGTCATAGTAATTGATCGAAAGGGTGGCGATTCCGCATCCGCTGCAGATTCCTTCTTCACCTGCGATGACCGGTACCTTTGCGGGACGGCAGATACCGTCGATTATTCCGGTCGACGAAGCGACGGTATTATCGGTAGGAGCATACAAAGCATCGCACTTGCTGATAGCAGCGGTAGTTACGGCGTCGTTTGGATCAGAGAAAGCAAACTGCTGTGAATCAATGCCGAGCTTCTTGAGCTCATCGGCGATGACCTTTACCTGGTAAAGCGAGTTGGCCTCGCTTGAGCAGTAGAGGAGTCCCACTGTCTTTACATCGGGGAGAAGTTCTTTGAACATTTTTGCCTGATCGGAAAGCGGAGCAAGATCGCTGGTTCCGGAAACATTGCCGCCTACGGTTCCGTTGAAGTCGGCGATGTTAAGCGCCGAGCCGTATTCGGTTACCGAAGTGCCGAGGATCGGAATGTCCTCGGTTGCCGAAGCTGCGGTCTGAAGTGCGGGAGTCGCATTGGCAAGTATGAGGTCGACATTCTTTGAAACAAAGCCGTTGATTATCGTGTTGCAGTTCGTAGTTTCGCCAGAAGCATTCTGCTCGTCAAACTTTACCTTGTCGCCCAATTTGTCGACCAGTGCCGCCTTGAAGCCCTCGGTGGCGGCATCAAGTGCCGGATGCTGAGCCAGCTGGCAAATACCTACGGTATATGTCTTTGTGCCCGTGTCACTTCCGCTTCCTGCTCCGCCGGAACAGGAGCACAATCCGATCGCGGTCACAAGTGCGAGCGCTGCAGCCGCAATACGCGCCGTTGTTTTTCTCTTCTTCATAATGAAAACCTCTTTCTTTTATTGCCCGCCCGCGGGCGGGTTTTGAATATAATAAAGCGAGCGGCTCCTTTTGAAACCGCCCGCTTTGTTTATAACGATTCAAAGCAGATATGATCTTAAGCGATCAGGCTCGGTTCTAAAAGGAACTTGTGTTTACTTTTGATAAAAAAAAAGTAAAAGCGCGCAAAGGAATAGAACACCGGCATAAAGTAATATGCGGTGGCAAAACGATATGCATTTGCGATCGTTCTCACCATTGCGGCTGCTTCCTTTCTCTTGTTTATGGCGATAGTATAGCACTTTAAAGTAGCAAAGTCAATAGGTTTTTTGCATTTTTTATCGGTTTTTGAAAAACCGATAAACCTACAGGTGCACAAGTAAAAAAAGAGTGCATATTATACACAATTGGATATGCGCCGTCAATTTTCCGCTCACACCTAAATAGTTTTTGTCCCACTTTTGTTGCTGCCGAGGCATCGGGGGCATTGCGGCAGAGGTCACGGCGGCAATACAAGGCCGACAGGGTCGGCAACGGCAGTGGCAGCGGACACAGTATAAGGGAACCCGTATTATAAATTCGGGTTCCCCTTTTTTTCGGCAGTATTCAGTTATCAAAAGCTCTCCGCCTGCACCGCATCGAGTCCGACCCGACCGCCGCGCATTTTGAGGGACGGTTCGGAACAACTGCGGCTCAAGGCAGCTCGGTACGATTCAAGGCGATCCGGGGGCTGGCTTTTGATAAACTCTTTTTACTCAGCAGCGATCAATATGCAACACCCTGAGCGAGCATGGCATCTGCAACCTTTTCAAATCCTGCAATGTTTGCACCCATGACAAGGTCGCCTTTGTGACCGTATTTCTCGGCTGCGTTATAAGCATTGTGGAATATGTTGACCATTATTCCCTTGAGCTTGGCATCAACTTCCTCAAATGTCCAACTGTAACGCATGGAGTTCTGAGACATTTCAAGAGCGGATGTTGCAACTCCGCCGGCATTGGATGCCTTTGCAGGTGCGAAAAGAAT
>CAUCSW010000044.1 GCA_958445555.1 uncultured Clostridia bacterium
CCGCAAGCCCGTATAAATTTACCCCTGCAGTGCTGAAAGCTCTCGGTGATGATACTGCCGAGACCGACGGTTTTATACTCGCCGAAAAATTGGAAAAACTTACCGGTACTTCCGCCCCTGAATCGCTTACCGCTCTTAAAGGAGCAGAGGTGCGCTTCGGCAATGTATGTGACCGTGAAGATATGAAAGATGTAATTTGCGAATACCTCGGAATATAGGCTTAGGGAATTATATTAAAAGAACGGTGTTTCGGCTCTTCTGATTCCGAGACCCAAAAATGTCGAAGTCCCGCCCGCCTTGTAGGCAAGCAGGACTTCGGCGCTGCATTTTTCGGTGTTTATCTGCACTTAAAAGTGCCGCAAACCGTCTCGTGACTGTTTTCGGCGTTTTTCGGTCCGATATTTACGCCCTTTGCATGGCATCTGTCATCGGTTGAGTGGAACTCGCAGTTTTCGCATTTGCAGCTTATTCCGCTGACGGCATCGTTGCAGCTGCAAGGTGAGTAATCGTTGCTCATAATTAACTTCCTTTCTGACTTTTAAGGGACGGCGGCGTTTGTGTGCCGTCCGAATATTATTGTTTGCATCGGCGCTATTCTTATTCCGAGAGGTGATAGATTGTCAATTTTTGCAATATCGGATCTTCATTTGTCTTTGTCATCGGACAAACCGATGGATGTTTTTAACGGCTGGAGCAATTATACCGAACAGATCAAAGCAAATTGGACAAGGCTTATTGATAAAAATGACACCGTTGTGATCCCCGGTGACATTTCGTGGGCGTTAAAGCTTAAAGAGGCAAAAAAGGACTTTGAATTTATCGACTCACTGCCCGGCAAAAAGATCATATTAAAAGGCAATCACGACCTTTGGTGGGGCACGATGAGCAAGCTTACCGAATTTCTTTGTGAAAACGATTTTGCCACCGTCACGCCGCTTTTCAACAACTGCGTTGAGGCAGAGGGTGTTGCCGTTTGCGGGACCCGCGGATGGAGCTATGACTGTCCCGAAAGCGAAACGAAGATACTGAAAAGAGAGGTCGGACGGCTGCGGTCATCACTGCAGGCGGCGGCGGAAAAGCAATTAAAGCCGATCGTTTTTTTACATTATCCCCCGGCATACGGCGATTATGTGTGCAGGGAAATTGTGGACGTTTTGAAAGAAAACCGCATAGACTGCGTCTGGCACGGACACATTCACGGCGTCGGAAAAAACAACTGTGTAAGTGAGGTCGAAGGTATAAAACTGCGGCTTATTTCCTGCGATTGCATAGGTTTTACGCCTGTCGAGGTGCTGCGGTGAACGAAATATATGTCCGGGAATACAAAAAATCCCTTATTAGATAAAAAACTTTTAAAAACCAGTGGAAAAAAATGCCGAACTGTGGTATAATCCTATGGACTATCAAACGGATAATAATGTGGAGGTTTATCAAATGAGCTTAAAAGGAACAAAAAAGGTCGACACAAACCGTGTTGAGCTTGAAATAACGGTTGATAAGGAAAAGTTTGCCGAGGCGCTGCAGAAGGCTTTTGAGAGTGAAGGCAAAAAGATCACCCTTCCCGGATTCAGAAAGGGCAAGGCTCCCCGTCATATGATCGAAAAGATGTACGGTGAGAATTTCTTCTTTGAGGATGCACTCAATATCGTTTACGGTCCCGCGGTTGAAGAAGCAATAAACGAGTCGGGTCTTGATTATGTTGATGATAAGGTCGATTTTGATCTTGTTTCTATATCCAAGGATGACGGCGTTGATTTCAAGGTCGTTATAACCGTTAAGCCTGAGGTAGAAATCGAAGGATATAAGGGTCTTAAGGCCGAGAAGTCTTCTGCGGAAGTAAGCGACGATGAAGTAAAGGCCGAGCTGGATCGCCTTGCGGACAGGAATTCGCGCCTTGTCACAGTGACCGACAGACCCGCCGCGAACGGAGATATAGCCGTCATTGACTACGAGGGATTTGTTGACGGTAAGGCGTTTAAGGGCGGAAAGGGCGAGTCCCATTCGCTTAACCTCGGCTCGGGTGAATTTATTCCCGGCTTTGAGGAGCAGGTAGCCGGACACAACTCAGGTGACGAATTCGATGTCAATGTCGAATTCCCGAAAGAGTATCATGCCAAAGAGCTTGCCGGCAAGCCCGCCACCTTCAAGTGCACCCTCCATGAGATCAAGTTCCGCGAGCTTCCCGCACTTGATGACGAGTTTGCAAAGGATGTAAGCGAATTCGATACGCTTGATGATCTTAAGAAGGATATAAAGGAAAAGCTTGCCGAGAAGAAGGAAAAGGCAGCCGAGGCAGAAGCGGAAAATGCTCTTGCGGATCAGCTTGCCGACCTTATGAAGGCTGAAATACCCGCCGCAATGATCGAGGCAAGGATCGACCAGTCGGTTCAGGACTTCTCATATCGTCTCCAGATGCAGGGAATGGATATAAATACATATCTCAAGTTCACCGGCTCGGGAATCGAAGGCCTTCGCGACAGTATGCGCGAGCAGGCGGAGAAGCAGGTCAAAATAAGACTCGCTCTTGAGAAAATAGCTGCCCTTGAGAATCTTACCGCAACCGATGAAGATGTGGCGGCAGAGTACGAGAAGCTTGCAAAGGCATACAATATGGAAGCGGATAAGATCAAGGCGTATGTCCCCGAGGCGGAAATGAAGAAGGACATCGTCGTTAACAAGGCGCTCGATCTCGTAAAGGATAACGCGAAGATATCCGTGAAGAAGAGTGAGGACAAAAAGCCCGCTGCCAAGACCACAGCCAAAAAAGCAGCCGCAAAGGCTGACGGAGAGGCTAACGGAGAGGAAAAGCCTGCTGCGAAAAAGACTGCCGCAAAGAAGCCTGCAGCCGCAAAGTCAACTGCGAAAAAGAGCGAAAAGGCTGAATAATTCCTGTTTATAACGGGACTGATTGAGTCATAATTATAGAGTGAGACGGCGGATCCGAGCGGTCCGCCTTCTTGATAGGAGGATATCACATGAATTCAAGTTTGGTACCTTATGTCATTGAACAGACAGGCAAGGGCGAGAGATCCTATGACATTTTCTCCCGTTTGCTTAACGATCGCATTATTATGTTGTGCGATGAGGTGAACGACCAGGTCGCGAGCGTGGTTATAGCGCAGCTGCTTTATCTTGAGGGCAAGGACCCCGATAAGGACATAAGTCTGTACATTAACAGTCCCGGCGGCTCCGTCTCGGCGGGTCTTGCGATCTTTGACACTATGAATTACATCAAGTGCGATGTCAGCACCATTTGTATGGGTATGGCTGCAAGTATGGGAGCCTTCCTTCTTGCTGCGGGCAAGAAAGGAAAGAGATATGCTCTTCCGCACAGTGAAATAATGATCCACCAGCCTCTCGGTCAGACGCAGGGTCAGGCAACTGAGATCCTTATTCACGCCGAGCACATTAAGAAGACACGCGCGTTGTTGAACGGAATACTCGCCGAGCGCACGGGCAAGCCGCTTGAGGAGATCGAGCGCGACACCGAGCGTGACAACTTTATGTCCGCCGAAGAGGCAGCCCGATACGGTCTTATTGATAAAGTAATAACAAACAGACAGGAAAATTGATATGCCCGGAAAAAGAAACAGCGATAATATGTTTTGCGCATTTTGCGGCAGAACACGCGATGAAGTGGGAAGACTCATAGCGGGAAACGGCATATATATCTGCGATGAATGCGTTGAGCTTTGCCATTCACTGATAACGGGCGAGGAACCCGAGTATGAAAAAAGATCTCATCAGGCGAAAAGCAAGGATGACTTTGTTTTGCCGACGCCTCACGAGATCAAAGAGCACCTCGATTAGTAGGTTATCGGCCAGGACGATGCCAAGATAACGCTTTCGGTTGCGGTTTATAACCATTACAAACGCATATTCCGCAAGGCGGACGATGATGTTGAGCTCGGAAAGAGCAATGTTCTTATGCTCGGGCCTACGGGTGTCGGAAAGACATTGCTTGCTCAGACACTGGCAAAGTGTCTTAATGTGCCGATAGCCATCACCGATGCCACCACTCTTACCGAGGCGGGATATGTGGGCGAGGATGTTGAGAACATCCTTTTAAGGCTGATCCAGGCTGCTGATTACGATATTGAAAAGGCAGAGCACGGGATCATATATATAGACGAGATCGATAAGATTGCCCGAAAATCCGAAAATACATCCATAACGAGAGATGTCAGCGGCGAGGGCGTTCAGCAGGCACTTTTGAAGATAGTCGAGGGAACGGTGTCCAATGTTCCTCCGCAGGGCGGCAGAAAGCATCCTCAGCAGGAATTTATAAAGATAGACACCACCAACATTCTCTTTATTTGCGCCGGTGCATTTGAGGGTCTTGAAAACCAGGTTAGAAAGCGAGTTAACACGAGCGGGAGTCTGGGATTCGGCGCCGATGTAAAATCGGAGGAGACCCTTAAAAAGGAAGCCGGGCTCAAAAAGGTGATACACCAGGATCTCGTTCACTATGGGATGATCCCCGAGCTCGTCGGCAGACTGCCTGTAATCACGGTTCTTGATCCGGTTGATGAGGATATGCTTATCAGGATAATGAAAGAGCCGAAGAATTCGGTCATCAAGCAGTATACTGAGCTTTTGAAAATGGACGGTGTAGAACTCCGTTTTGACGATGACGCGCTGCGAGAGATCGCAAAAAAGACTGTCGAAAGAAAAACAGGCGCAAGAGGCCTTCGCTCTGCGATAGAGTCGGTCCTCAAGCAGACTATGTATGACATTCCTTCGGAGAAGGGAATCAAGACGGTCACCGTCACAAAAGAGTGCATCACGGACGGTGCGCCTCCGAAGGCCGAATAAATAAGCAGTCGGATCAATATTAAAGCTGATCGGAAGACAGGGAAAAAAGAGGGAGTCACTCCTTCATCGCCCCGCAGGAATAACCGACAAGCCCCTCTTTTTTAAGAGGGGCTTGTCGGTTATTCACGGTGTCTTTATCCGAGCCGAACCGAGGGATAACCCGGTCTGAGGCAGCGCCGCGAAGCGCCTTCGGCGCGGCAAACGGGCATCGGTTGATTTTCGACTTTCGGAAGGTTCGGCATTTTTAATAAAGTGACATTCCATTATCACGCTTTGCTGCCCGTTTTGCGCCCTTTCTTCTAAAGGGCGCGCGGCGCTGCCTTAGGTTCGCCACCTGTCAGCTTTTAAGCCGACAGGTGGCGATCGGGGGGTGATGTTACTGAAGCGCGGGTGGTTACGCGGCGCGCAGGGTGCGCCGAGAGAAAGGAGAGCAGGTCTATCTTGACCCTCCGCCTCCGCCGCCGAAACCGCCGCCGGAAAATCCTCCTCCGCCGAAGCCGCCCCCGCCGAAGCCTCCTCCGAAACCGCTGCCACCGCTTTTGACTGCGGTCGACGGGCGGGATGCCGCCACGGTCCCGAATGTGGAACCGAACGAGCGCATAACGCTGTTGTAGTAGAGGAATGAATAGGGATTGCTCCAACCGTAGATATATGACGGCGGACTGATGGTTATATCGCGGAACTTTTCGTTCCAGAGCTCGGTGATGCCGAGCACCTGCGCATAGGGCAGAATGTTGTAATAATAATCCGGATCGTCGGCAAGCATTGTCTCAAGGCGATCTTTTTCCGCAGTCTTGAGGAATTCTCTGAAGCCTACGATCTCACCGAGTATCTCGGTATACTTCGGTCGACGGTGTACCGTTTTTCCGAATACAAATCCGCACACCGCAAACACTGCGGGCGCTGCCGCGACCCCGAACGATCCGATAATGTCGGTGTTAAGGCAGGCAAGACCGTAAACGGTGCATGCAAATGCCGATGCCGTGAACAGGATCAGATTATAAATGAATTTTTTGGTGCCGCTGTACTTGAATTCGTATTTTTTGAATTCATATGAGACGATCGCGACTATCATTGCTATCGCTATGCCTATAAAGGCTTTGCCGCCCCAGTCGTCAAAGCCTGCGACTATAGAGGTTGCCGCGATATATATGCTCCAGACCGCAGATATGATGCCTGTGAGCAGTATGGCAACAAAATTGCTT
>CAUCSW010000045.1 GCA_958445555.1 uncultured Clostridia bacterium
TGATCATGGGCGCCAATGTCGGAACGACCATTACCGCCTGGATACTTTCCCTCGCGGGGATAAACAGCAACAATGTATGGGTGAGTCTTCTTAAACCGACATCATTTACACCGGTTCTCGCATTTATCGGCGTTATTATATTGATGTTTTCAAAAAAGAGCACCGGAAAGGATACAGGTACCGTGCTCCTCGGGTTTGCAACCCTTATGTTCGGTATGGATACCATGTCTGCCGCAGTAGGAGGGCTTTCCGAGGTCGAACAGTTTAGGCAGGCTTTTGTAATGTTTACCAACCCTATGCTCGGCCTTGCGGTCGGAGCAATACTTACCGCAATTCTCCAGTCGAGCTCGGCGTCGGTCGGAATACTTCAGGCACTTGCGCTGACGGGTCAGATGTCATACGGCGCAGCAATACCTATAATAATGGGACAGAATATAGGCACCTGCATAACGGCGATAATCTCCTCTGTCGGAGCAAACAAGAGCGCAAAACGCGCCGCCTTTGTGCACCTCTCCTTTAATGTTATCGGCTCGGTCGTTTTGCTTTCGGTGTTCTCGATCGTGAAAGCCGTCTTTGCCCCGGCAATACTTTCGGAATCGGCAAGTGCGTTCGGTATTGCGGTTGCTCACTCCGCATTCAACATCCTTTGTGTTCTGATATTGATGCCTATGTCGTCATTGCTTGAAAAGGCGGCAATGCTTGTGATAAAGGATGACAAAAATGCAGATGCCGTGACCGAGCTTGATGAGCGCCTGCTCGCCACTCCTCCGCTTGCGCTTGACCGCTGCAAGACCGTCGCCTGTGAAATGGCGGAATGCTCTGTCAGGGCACTTAAAAACGGAATGCTTGCCGTCACCAATTATTCGGCGCCTCTTGCCGAGAGTGTAAGACGCGACGAGGAGCTTTCGGATAAGTACGAGGATGTCTTGGGTACATATCTCGTTAAACTCAGCTCACAAAAGATGAGCGATGCCGACAGTGAAGAAGCTACCGAGTTATTAAAGATAATCGGCGACTTTGAAAGGATATCGGATCACGGCGTGAATGTTCTTGAATCGGCTGAGGAAATGAGAAACAAAAAGCTTACATTCAGCGAGTCTGCCGTGAGAGAGTATGAGACTCTTAAGACCGCCGTATGCGAGGCTACCGACCTTGCACTGGAAGCGTTCAAAAACGGAAATGTCGATACCGCTGCTAAGGTTGAGCCGCTTGAGCAGGTAATAGACGATCTGAAAGAAGAAATGCGGACCCGTCACATAAAGCGTATGCAGAAGAATGACTGCGGTATAGAGGTGGGGTTTGTATGGTCCGATCTGATAACCAATCTTGAGAGGGCGTCGGATCACTGCTCCAATATTGCCGGATGCGTGATAGATACTGCGAACCACAATCTCAACCTCCATATGACCCTGAGAGAGGCGAAGAAAAACAACAACGAGTATAATGAACTTTATGACGAGTATTCGGGAAAATACGCGTTGTCATAAAAAGAAAACAATGATAGCAGAAAGACCTTCATTATCGCACCTCAGCACATTAAAAGAAAAAAGCGCCGCTTATTTTGAAGCGGCGCTTAAGCAGTCAGTCAGACAGTCAGACGGCCGGTCAGTCTGTCTGACTGATCGTTTATTTATTTGTTATTCTGCACTGTCAATGTAGTCGCAGGCGGCCAGTGCCGCAACGGCACCGTCCGCCGCAGCGGTGGTGACCTGCCTTACCGATTTGGTACGGCAGTCACCGGCAACAAAGATGCCTTCGGCATTCGTTGTGCATCTCTCGTCAGCCTCGGCATAGCCTCTTTCATCAAGCTTAACGGTATCCGAAAACGGTTCGTTTTGCGGAATGAGGCCTATTGCGACAAACAACCCGTCAAGGAGCAGTTCGCGCTCGGCACCGTCAGATGTGCGGCGAACCACTGCACCTGTCAGTGAATCATTTCCCGTCAGGCGTTCGATGACCGTTCCGAGAAGTATCTCGGTGTTGTCACGCCCGGACAGCTGCTCCGCAAGTTTTTTCTCTCCCGTAAAATACTCAAGGTTCTGAATTACATAGACCTTTTTTGCAAGATCCGAGAGCAGTAACGCCTCCTGCAGGGCGGAATTTCCGCCGCCGAGCACTCCGACGATCTTGTCCTTGTAAAAAGCCCCGTCGCAGACGGCGCAAAACGATATGCCCTCGCCGATGTACTTTTCTTCACCGTCGAGCCCCGGCATGCGGTGCTTTGCACCCGTCGCGATGATCACTGCCCGCGCGGTATATTCCCCCGAATCGGTGACAACGGTTTTCATCTTCCCGTTCTTTATGCCTACGACCTCTGCCATTTCGACATCAGCTCCCTGATCAAGCACCTGGCTGACCAGCTTTTCGGCAAATTCGTTTCCTGTCACTTCACCGAATCCCGGGATGTTTTCGACCTTCGGGGAATAGGTTATCTGACCTCCGAAGGTTCCTTTTTCGATCACGAGTACGCTGCGATTGGCTCTTCGAGCGTACAGAGCGGCGGTCAGCCCTGCGGGGCCGCCGCCGATAACTATGATATCGTACATTTTCTTTGTATCCTTACTGTTCGGTCAAGAGATCTGCCGCCGGGGCGAGCCTTTCGGGCACGCCGCACCTGCGGATCCCCTGTTATTATTCCGCACCGCCCCTGTCGTTCACGGCAAAGGCGGTGCTTGTCTTACCTGTATTATTTGGAGACGACGGAAGTTTTATTTATCCTCAAGGAATTTCTTTATGTCCGAAACGCCCGAGAACTTGCTAACTTCGCCGTCGCTCACTATTACAAGCGTCGGAGCCTGCTTTATGCTGAATCTCTCAACAAGATCGGCGTGCTCGTTTGCAAGCAGTTTATCATAGATGAATCCCGCTTTATCGAGCATTGCACAGGCTATCTTGCAGTTGGGGCAGGTAGCTGTCGTGAAGAGGTAGACCGCATTTTCTTCGGGAGTATATTTGTCCGAGATCTCGGCATCGTGCTCTCCGCAGGAAAGGCAGCCATCGTGGGTGAGGTGCGAATGTGCGATGTCGTATACCTTGCGATCCTTATACTCCTGAGTCTTTCCGTCGTTCCAGTTCTGCACGGGGCGGTAATAGCCGGTTATACGGCTGTAGACTTCGGCATTTTCTCCGCATTCCGGGCACTCAAAATGCTCTCCCGATATATATCCGTGATTCTTGCATACCGAATATGTCGGAGACATTGTGTAGTAGGGCAAGCGATAGTTTTCGGCTATCTTGCGGACAAGGTTCGCGGCAGCTTTCCAGTCGGGAAGCTTTTCGCCGAGGAAGGCATGGAATACCGTTCCCGAAGTGTAGAGTGTCTGGAGATCGTCCTGAATATCAAGGGCGGTGAATATGTCCTCGGTATAGCCGACGGGAAGATGTGAAGAGTTGGTATAATAAGGTGTTCCGCAATCGGTGCCGGTCGCGGTTATGATGTCGGGATACCTCTTCTTGTCATGCTTTGCAAGTCGGTATGAGGTCGACTCCGCGGGAGTGGCTTCAAGGTTGTAAAGATCGCCGTATTTTTCCTGATAGTCTGAGAGACGCTCGCGCATATGATTGAGAACATCCTTGGTGAATTCCTGTGTCTCCTTGTGGGTAAGATCGGCGTGCAGCCATTTTGCGTTCAGACCGACCTCGTTCATAGGGGTAAAGTCCCGCTTCAAGAAGCTTTGTAATGACGGTACGCTTAACCTTTAGAGAACGTGCTGCAATATCCATCATCTTGTCAAGTCTTGCATAGAAGTCTGCTTCATCCTTGGCAAGATAGGCAATGCGCGGCATATTTATCGTGACAACGCCGACGGAACCGGTACTCTCACCGCTTCCGAAGAAGCCGCCCGACTTTTTGCGGAGCTCGCGCAGATCAAGGCGGAGTCTGCAGCACATGGAGCGAACATCATTGGGCTCCATATCACTGTTGATGTAGTTTGAAAAATAGGGAGTACCGTATTTTGCCGTCATTTCGAATAACAGACGGTTGTTTTCGGTATCGGACCAGTCGAAGTCCTTTGTGATGGAGTAGGTCGGAATGGGGTACTGGAAGCCTCTGCCGTTGGCGTCGCCCTCGATCATAATCTCGATAAACGCCTTGTTGACCATATCCATTTCTTTTTTACAGTCTTTATATTTGAAGTCGACTTCCTTACCGCCGATTATGCAGTTGAGCTCGGCGAGATCCTTCGGCACTGTCCAGTCAAGGGTTATGTTTGAGAACGGAGCCTGCGTTCCCCAACGGGAGGGAGTGTTAACACCGTAAATAAACGACTGTACGCACTGCTTGACCTCCTTGTATGAAAGGTTGTCTACCTTTACAAAGGGAGCAAGATAGGTATCAAAGGACGAGAACGCCTGGGCGCCCGCCCATTCATTCTGCATGATGCCGAGGAAGTTGACCATCTGGTTGCAGAGGGTGGAAAGGTGTGACGGGGGAGATGAGGTTATCTTTCCGGGGACTCCGCCGAGACCCTCCTGAATGAGCTGCTTGAGCGACCAACCGGCACAGTACCCGGTGAGCATGGAAAGATCATGGATGTGGATGTCCGCATTGCGGTGAGCCGATGCGATCTCATCATCGTAGATCTCGGAGAGCCAGTAGTTGGCGGTTATGGCGCCGGAGTTGGAAAGAATAAGTCCTCCCACCGAATAGGTCACGGTGGAGTTTTCCTTTACACGCCAGTCGTTTATATTGAGGTAGTTATTGACGATGTCCTTGTAATTGAGCATTGTTGCGCCGAGATTACGCACCTTCTCGCGCTGCTTGCGGTAAAGGATGTACGCCTTGGCAACATCATCGTATCCCGCTTTGATAAGCACGGATTCAACACTGTCCTGGATCTTTTCGACGGCAATGCTTCCGTTTTCGATCTTGGGCTCAAAATCCGCAGTTACCTTGAGGGCAAGAAAATCAATGGTGTCCTGATTGAACTGCTTTTCGCAGGCCTCAAAAGCCTTTTCGATGGCACTGCTTATTTTCTTGATATCAAAATCTACTGTTTTTCCGTCTCTTTTTATAACATTGTACATTGCTTTTACCCTCCGTGAATTTTGAGTCGGTGATATTATTATATAACGTATTTAGTATAGTGTCAACCAAAAAAATACAATATATTGTGTTTTTTCGTCAAATTCCGCGAATTTGCACCTTTTGGACAAATTCCTCGGCTGCTTTTTGTAGCTCTTTCATATAAGAAGGGGTCACCGCACTCAGCCCCGGTGAGATCAGCTCGCCCGAGTCAACGAAATTCTGAAGAAAATACCGTTTTGCTCCCTTTATCGCTATGCCGATCTCTTGTATATCCCGAACGGTGTGAAATTCTTTTATGATCGTCGTCCTGAATTCGTAATCCACATTGTCTTCAAGCAGATACGATATACTCTCTTTGATCGGAGCAAGATCAAGATTCGGAATCCCGGCCGTCATCGCGTATTTGAAAAATGAATTTTTGACATCCATCGCAACATAATCGACCAGCCCGAGGTCGACCGCTTTGCGGAGTCTTTCGGGAAAAGATCCGTTGGTATCCAGCTTCACCGCAAGACCGATATCCTTGACGCGCTGCATAAAGTCCAAGACGCCGTCCGTGAGCAAAGGCTCTCCTCCCGTGATCGCAACACCGTCAAGTATTCCGCGGCGCTGCCGAAGATACGCAAAAATATCCTCCGTGCGGTACTCGTCCGCCGCGTTTATCTTGGTTACCAGCGGCGAGTTATGACAGAACGGACAGCGAAAATTACAACCTGCCGTAAATACCGTGCAGGCGACCTTGCCCGGGAAATCAAGCATTGTCATTTTTTGAAATCCGTGTATTCTCATGAGCTTCTCACCGCCTTCGGGAATAATACCATATTTAGTGTACAGTAATAATACTATCACCTACATATGTAAAAATCAATAGCTAAAATCGGATTATTTTAAATTTTTAATTGCAGTTGTTATCCGCCCGCCCGCCGTGGGTAAAGTGAGTGATTGCCCCCGCTTATCCCGCAATATAAAGACGAGCACAGCCGCAAA
>CAUCSW010000046.1 GCA_958445555.1 uncultured Clostridia bacterium
CTCACCGCCGAGAATTATGATGTTGATCGCCGAGCCTCCGTTCACCGCCGCCCACCGCGCACTCTCGCGCGCGACGGGCGGCTTCATCCTCGCGCAAACCGCAAACCAAAGGGCGGCGCACCTTGCGCGCCGCCCTCAAACCCGAACCGTATGCACTTGCTGCAGCACATTCCGTGCGCCGCAGTTAAAGATATTTCATTATTTCGCCTGCGTCCTTGAGAACCAGATCGGGCTTTTCTGCAGATTTTTCAAGTATCCCGAAGGTGGTTTCTCCGCTCATGACAAGGACCGAGAGTACTCCGGCGTTCAAGCCGCTTTTTATGTCGGTGTAGATCCTGTCGCCGATAACGGCAGTCTCGTCGGGCGTGCAGCCCGCCTTTTCCATCGCAAGCTTTATCATCAGCGGCGAGGGCTTACCTATGACATACGGCCTTTTACCGGTCGCATTGTAGATCATATCACAAACACTGCCGCAGTCGGGCACATTGCCGTACTCCGTCGGGCAGACATAATCGGGGTTTGTCGCAATGTAGGGAATGTCACGCGCGTTCAGTATGCGGGACACATCGCGAAGCTTGTTGAATGTAAGCTCGGTGTCAAATCCCATGACCACGCAGTCGGCGTCCTCGTTGCTTTCGGTCAAACTCAGCCCGTTTCGAATGAGCTCTTCCTTGAACGATTCCGTACCGCAGACATAAATGCGGTCATCTTTGTGCTTTTCACAAAGATATCGGGCGGTCGCCTCGGAGGAGGTCAGAAAATCGTCGGGGGAGGACTCGATCCCCAGCCTTGCGAGCTTTTCAACATAAGACATTACGCTTTTTGAGGAGTTGTTGGTCAGGAATAAATACCTTTTCCCCACGCGCCTTATGTCGGCGAGCAGCTCTTTGGTAAAGTCAAACAGACGGTCCCCGAGCAGGAGCGTGCCGTCCATATCAAAAAGAAACAGACGGGTATCCTTTATTTGCTGCATACGCGTTTAACAAACTCCTTTGCCGCACGATCGGCATATTCCTCGAGCAATCCGCGATCGTTCAAATAAAAAAGTATCGTGTAGCGGTCCCGCAGCTTGAGTGCCCGCAATACGGCGCGTCGAATCGCTTCGGGATCAACCGTGACATTGGGAACATTCATTTTGTCGCAAAAACGCTCGACCTCTTCAAAATAAGGCAGATACTTTTCTATCAGGGATTTAAGATGACTGTCATCGGTCTCAGAGTAAAGCATTTTATACATATCCGCGATGATCCGCGTTGCTTCGCACACTTCAAGTCCGTGAAGGTTCGGCTTCTGACCGTTTGCGACACACTCAAGCTCCCAAACATGAGCAATGATGTGTTCCGCGCCGGAGGCAGGGCGGGAGATCCCCGTAAATGCCATGCCGAGACCGGTCACCATAAAGCCTTCCATAATGTTCTTAATGCATTCCGTTTCGCGCGCCTTGAGGCGATAGCCGTTGGCAAGACATTTGTCGGTCGCTTCTATTACCTCATCGGCTATCTCGTGACAGTAGTAATCTTTGTGATAATCGCGCGCCAGCTCCCAATCGAGTATACCGGTGTATTTTCCGAACATATCGCCGATTCCGGCAAGCAGCATATCAAACGGGGCATCCTTCATAACATCAAGATCTGCGATTATATATTTCGGAGTCGTGCACTTTATCGTAGCTTTTGTGCCGTCAAACAGTGTCGGCGAACCGGCAGAGGCGTATCCGTCCATGGAGGGGGCGGTGCCGGCGATCCCGTAAGGCAGCCCCAAACGATATGATACAACACGGCAAACATCATTTATCACGCCCGAGCCCACTCCGAGAATAAAATCGGGGTGGGGAGGAAATTCAAAAATGCCGTAATCGGCTGCAGGGTCGTTCAGGTGGATCAGCACATCGCCTATCGCCCGTGCGTCGGGCAGAACATCCCCGGGCAGGATGTGCTTGTGGGAGAACATACCGTGATCTTTCAATAATTGCTCGGCACGGCTGCCCAGCACACGATATGTGTTTTCGTCACATACCATATAGATACTGCGATAGTCTTTAAGCAGCTCCGGCAGATGCCTGATCGCACCGCTTTCTATAATGTACTTTTCAAGCGGTGCACGGTGAATACCCATGGCACAACTGCATTTTCTTTCTATCATAAAGATCCCTCCGTTTAGATTATTGTTTGCAAAAGCAAGCTTTGTCACGCATAGCGCGTAAAGCAATGTTTCGTGTCGTCGATGGGGAAATGCAAAAAACCTGCAGACAATAAAAGATCCACAGCGAACCGTGGCGAGTATATCGGATAATTATATATTCGGCGAACGGACCCGAAACGGCATTGGGGGCGGTCAGACCGTGATCGCGTAACGAAAAAAAAGAGACGCAAAGCGACTAAGCTTTACATCTCTGATCTCCATTGACATTATAGCATAATTAAGACAAAAGTCAAGGCGCAAGTTCCGCCATATCGCATAAAACGCACCCGCTCCCTTTGCACCCTGCGCGCCGCTAAAAAGGGAGGGGTGAGGGAGGAATCATCAGTACAGAGGCAATACCGGCGGCGCACCCTGCGCGCCGCCCGCACACTCTCGCGCGCGACGGGCGGCTTAATGCTGCCTGCA
Source organism: uncultured Clostridia bacterium (assembly GCA_958445555.1). Lineage (GTDB taxonomy): Bacteria > Bacillota > Clostridia > Oscillospirales > Acutalibacteraceae > RGIG7384. The sequence goes on from CAUCSW010000046.1 coordinate 2,608, forward strand.
AACCCAAACCCGCGAGGCGGTACGCCCGCCAACCCCACTCAGCACCTACATCCAACCGTCCGCCGTCTGCATACCGCGCCCGCAGCTTACCGTCCGCCTGCCTTCCGCTCGACCGTCCGCCCGACAGACCGCCCCCGCTGCACTCGCAAAGCCCGTCGCCGACAGTGGAAAAAACAAGGGTTCATCCCCGCGTGGTTTAGCACTTTAAAGTATCGAATATGCACAACTCTCGGATAAATACACAATAAATTATTTGTCCTTTTGACAAAAATGACAAACCACTCTTGACAAACCGCGCTCGTTGTCATATAATTCAGTATCATAAAAACGAAAGGGGAAAACAAAGATGTTCGGAACTCACGAAAAACGAACTTCCTATGCTGCCGCTTGTGCTCATAAGCCGGCCTTTTTCCCTTGCGCTTCCGTGAATAACTACGTAGCTATGGCTATTTCTGCCATAGCTCTTTTTGTATTTTCCGCTATTCGACTTATCAATATTATTTCGATGATCATTATATCCGTAATAATAGGGATCGTCGTTATAGACAAAAGTGAATACGGTCGCGGGAAGTTGCAGCTTGCGTAGCAGATCAAAGAACTGTACTTGAGAGCTTTGCAATTTCGCAAGGCTCTTTTTTGATAATCGGTCGGCGGCTCGGTCAGCGGCGCCGCACGGCAAACAGAGTTTTGTATATTTCAGTCTTTGCGGCTGTTAATATAAAAGAAATTTTTATAAGCGAGGTAGTAAAAATGAAAAAATCATTAAGATTTGCAGCTACCGTAACGGCAGTCGCAACAATGATCGCCTGCTTTGCCGGATGCGGCAAAAGCGGAACTAACACGGGGGACGGTACTTATTTCATAGGTGCTACCGGCCCGCTTACCGGTGATAACGCTCAGTACGGTATTTCGGTCAAGAACGGAGCTCAGCTTGCAATTGATGAGATCAATGCCGCAGGCGGACTCAACGGCGCAAAATTCAAATTTGAAATGAGAGACGATAAGGGCGTTGCCGCTGAGGCAGCTACCGGATACGATTCGCTCTTTGATGCGGGTATGCAGATATCTCTCGGCTCGGTCACCTCAGGTGCCTGCGAGGCTTTCGGAACGAAGGCGGCACAGGACAACCTCTTCTTCATCACTCCGTCTGCTTCGGCGGCTTCGGTTATTGAGACCGGTGACAGCGCTTTCCGCGTATGTTTCGGCGACCCCGACCAGGGCGTCCTTGCGGCGAAAGAGCTGACTAAAAACTTCAAGAACATCGGTTGCATCTATGACACCTCCGATACTTACTCAACCGGAGTCTATGAGGCGTTCAAGGACAAAATGGATAAGCTCGGTGTTTCGTTCAAGACCCAGACATTCGATAAGGAAAATAACAAGGACTTCTCGGTTCAGGTCGAGGCTCTTAAAGATTGCGACGCAATATTCACGCCTTTCTATTACACTGAAGCGGGACTTGTCGCCAAGGCTTGCGCCAAGAAGGGCTGCGAGGCTCTCATCTTCGGCTGCGACGGACTTGACGGTGTTAAGACCCAGCTTGACGATACTGTTACCAACCATGTAAAGTACATCACTCCGTTTGATGTGACCTCTACCGATGAAAAGACCGCCGCTTTCGTAAAGGCTTACAAGGCAGCATATGGCAGTGATCCCGACCAGTTTGCGGCTGACGGATACGACGCGGTATATGTTGTATACGAAGCAATGAAGGCAGCCGGTGTAAATGATACCGGCATCTCCGCTTCCGACCTTTCCGATCTTGTAAAGGCAGCGATCACCGCAGATTCCTTCTCATACGCCGGCGTGACCGGAAAGATGACATGGGATGCTTCGGGCGCCTGCACCAAGGTTCCTGTCATCGTCGATGTAAGATAATCGGCACGGTTTATAAATTTACCAAGCACAGTCGGGGCGTCGGACGCCCCGACTGTGCGGCGGTGCGTGCCGGAAAGCACCGAAAAGCGGATGGGTCAACGGGACCTTAAAAAAGCCGCCTGTCGGCGGCCCGGCTTTCCGTAAGGCATTTCGATGCCTTCCGGCACACACGGACGGGGTTCGGGTACTCCGGTATCCATAACAACAGTTAAGGAGTAAAGAGATGAGTATTGTATTGGACGGACTCAGCCTCGGCGCCATATACGCGCTGATAGCGTTGGGCTATACAATGGTATACGGTATCGCCAAGATGCTGAACTTTGCACACGGCGATATCATAATGGTGGGAGCATATACCGTGTTAGTAAGTATAAGCACGGGACTTCATCCGTTCGCGGGACTTGCGGTTGCGATCGTTTTGTGCTCGCTCCTCGGAGTATTGATAGAGAAGCTTGCCTATAAGCCTCTTCGGGGAGCTTCCCCTTTGGCGGTGCTTATTACCGCGATAGGTGTCAGCTACTTTTTGCAGGGGTTGGCTCAGCTCATATTCGGCTCGCAGTCAAGAAGTGTGACCATTCCGTCTTACGGAAAGCTCAAAGTGGGAAATTCCGAAATAGATGTCAATATCATCATAACCCTTGTCGTCGGTGCCGCATTGATGGTGGCTTTGACGCTCTTTATCAAGAAGACAAAGACCGGAAGAGCAATGATTGCTGTTTCGGAAGATAAAGGCGCCGCCCAGCTGATGGGCATAAATGTCAACCGAATCATAACGATAACATTTGCCATAGGCTCGGCACTTGCGGCTTTTGCCGGTCTGTTCTACCTTATGCTCATCCCCTCGGTTACCCCGACGCTCGGCTCAATGCCCGGCATCAAGGCGTTTACCGCAGCGGTCATCGGAGGAATAGGCTCCATACCCGGCGCTATGCTCGGAGGCATCCTTCTCGGTATCATCGAAAAGACGTGCCAGAGCATACCCGCACTTCAGGACTACACGACCGCGGTCGAGTTTCTGTTCCTTATAATAATTCTGCTTGTTAAACCCGTCGGATTGCTCGGAAAGAAGAGGAGGGTGAAGGTCTGATCATGAGTTACATAGGAAATATCAAAAAGACGACCAAACTTAAATACCATGTCAGCTATATTGCCGTTCTTGTCTTTCTCGCTGCGGCAATACTTCTGAATTCCTTCGGCGTTCTTGACCGCTCGGCAACCTCGCTGCTTTCGAGAATAGGCATAAATGCGATCCTCGCCGTCTCTCTTAACCTCGTCGTCGGATTTTTGGGAGAACTTAGCCTTGGTCACGCGGGATTTATGTGCGTGGGCGCTTATATAGGCGGTATGTTCGCCAACGCGATAACAAAGACGGTAGGCGATCCTGTAGTCGCACTCGTGCTCGGAATGCTCGTGGGAGGTCTCGTGGCGGCAGTGTTCGGATTTGT
>CAUCSW010000047.1 GCA_958445555.1 uncultured Clostridia bacterium
TTCAATGATATCCGTTCCTTGGTACGAACGGGTGATATATCTTCGATATGATATCCACCTTCGGTGGGTGATATATGCCTTCGGCATATGAAGGAACGGATATTATATCATGCTTGCGGAGCAAGTATATCATACGGCTTGTCTTACTGCACCGCATACAGGAGAAGCGTTGGAATAAGTAAGGCACCGATGTTTATGATGACATCAAAAGCCGTTCTAATAAAGTTGCGTATATCTCCGATGAATTCACAAGAGACGGCGTATAACGCCGTAATCGTTATTTTTGAATGAGAGCATTTATATCCGCTATCTTTTACGGAAGGACAGATGGGACGAGAAAACAGTGTGCATTGCGCGGAAGGAAGGTCTTTAAATAATTACATTGCCGATAAAGGCAGACAAAATAGTTCTTGCAATTCCTGTCTGAAATGATATAATTTATAAGCGAGGTGGGTTTGCCCATTTCGCATTTTTGTCGGGAACAAAGCGGCGTTCCCGAGCAGGGGGCTTTTATGTATAAGCAGGGTTTCAGCAACGAAAAATATCTTCAAATGCAGTCGGAGCACATTCTTGAAAGGATAAAGCAGTTCGGCGGAAAGTTGTATCTTGAATTCGGCGGCAAGCTGTTCGACGACCATCATGCGGCGAGAGTGCTCCCGGGATTTGAGCCCGACAGTAAGATCAGAATGCTTTCAAAGCTTAAGGACGACGCGGAGATAATCATAGCCATAAATGCGGACGATATCGAGAAAAACAAGGTTCGCGGAGATATCGGAATAACATATGACCTTGATGTGCTTCGTCTAATAGATGCTTTTCGCGGCTTTGGTCTCTTTGTCGGAAGTGTTGTTATAACCCGTTATCGCTATCAGCCCTCGGCGGATGCGTTTCAGACAAAGCTTGAAAGTCTCGGTATCCCTGTTTATCATCATTACCCGATAGCCGGTTATCCTTCGGATATTTCATTTATAGTGAGCGATGAGGGATACGGAAAGAACGATTACATAAAAACCGAGCGTCCGCTTGTTGTTGTTACCGCTCCGGGTCCCGGCAGCGGGAAAATGGCGACCTGCCTGAGTCAGCTCTATCATGAGCATAAAAACGGAGTCAAGGCGGGATATGCCAAATTCGAGACCTTCCCGATCTGGAATCTGCCCCTTAAGCATCCGGTAAATCTGGCATATGAAGCTGCGACCGCGGATCTTAATGATGTTAATATGATCGATCCCTTTCATCTTGAAGCGTACGGCGAAAAGGCGGTCAACTATAACAGGGATGTTGAGATATTCCCGGTCGTGAGAGCGATGCTCCAAAAGATCCTCGGAAGCTGCCCTTATAAATCACCCACCGATATGGGTGTCAATATGGCGGGCAACTGTATATATGACGATGAGGCGGTCAGGCACGAGGCGAGTCTTGAGATCATCAGAAGATACTACGGCGCTCTTTGTAGCTCCAAAAAGGGAGAAGACAATGCGGGCGAAGTGACCAAAACAGAGCTTCTTATGAATGAATCGGGACTTTCTCCCGAAGACCGTCCCGTTATCGGCGCTGCCGATAAAAAGGCGGAGCTTACGGGCGCACCCGCGGTGGCGATCGAGTTGGCGGACGGAAGGATAGTTACCGGAAAGACCTCTGCGCTTTTAGGATCGAGTGCCGCGGCAATACTGAACGCTCTTAAGGCATACGGCGGCATTCCGGATGATATGGATCTTATATCGCCTACGGTCATAGAGCCTGTGCAGGACTTAAAGGTCAATTATCTCGGAAATCACAATCCGCGTCTGCACACCGATGAAGTGCTTGTGGCGCTTTCGATATGCGCCGCGACCAATCCGACCGCAGCACACGCAATGAAGCAGCTTGAAAAGCTGAAAAACTGCGAGGCACATTCATCCGTGATACTTAATCAGGTGGACTCGGGCACATTCAGAAAGCTCGGTGTCAACCTGACCTGCGATCCAAAATATCAGACTAAAAAGTTGTTTCATAAATAAAATATCAACGGCTCCTTGTCACACTTTCTTACGAAGGTTGACAGGGAGCCGCCGTTTTTTTGCTTCGACTCTTGATTCACGATTTCGGCGTGCGGGAAAAGGGCAGACGATCTCCTTATTAAAACGGGGCGGATATCTCGCCCGGTTCGGCGGTAAATATCTTCAGCTCGGTTCCGTCCTCGGTCGTTGCAAGAAAGACATTCTCGAGCGAAAGATTACGGCTTTTGAGTTCGGAAGTCAGCCAGGCGTCGTCCCTGCTCACAAGATGAAGGTTTTCGGAAAGGATCCTTCCGTCCGCAATAACATTGATCCTCATATGCTCCTGCGTCGATGTGGCGCCCGCAGCCTCAACCGTGAGGGGCTGCTTTGCGGCGGCAGGCAAAATACTTATTTTTCCGTTTGCCTCTATAAGCGCGGTGTCGATCGACGACAGATCGAAATACCCGAGCAATCGGCAGTCGGCTTGAAATTCGTTGATGTCGAGATGTGCCTTTTTGAAGCCGTCGCGGTACATTTTTCCTTCTTTCATTAAAACTATTGGCTTGCCCTCCAGCACACTGCGCGCCCTTTTTGACTTATTGGCGATCACCGCGAGGACCATTGTGATAATCCCGTAGAACACCATTGCGGTGAGAAACCGCAGCGAGTCGTTAAGGTTATCCGATGCGGCAAGCTCGGCTGCTATTGAACCGATCGTAATACTGTTGATGTAGTCGAAGAGGCTGAGCTCGGATATCTGGCGGTTTCCTATAAGACGGGACAGTGCAAAAAGGACAATAAGCGACACGGCGGACGCGCAGAGAACATATATGATCGATGACATTTTATTTCCTCCGGACAGTTATTATACACTTATACACTGTTATTGTTTCCGAAAACCACACCGATAATTATAATATCAGCCTTTTTGTTCATACGACGCAGGTCTTTTTTATCGGTCAATATCGTTTTTGAATGAGTGGGTTGCGGCGTTAACCTAAACATAAAGATCCTCATAGAATGTATTGAAACATTCCGCGAGGATCTTTTTTTGTGCTGAGGTGATAAAATTGAATATCTGTGTAATAGGCGGGGACAAGAGAATGGCAATCCTCGCCGAAAAGGCTGCCTCCGACGGCTGCCGTGTCATCTGCTGCGGCTTTGACAGCGGAATTGTCGGAGTAAACTGCCTGCAGACCGACAGTGCCGAGGCGGCGGTTCGGTCGTCGGATGTGATAATTCTTCCGCTGCCCGTTTCGAGGGACGGAAATTCCGTTTTTGCTCCGTTTTCGAGGTTTCCCATAGGGGTCAATGAAGTCATATCGTCGCTCACTCCCGAAAAGAGGGTCATGTGCGGTATGCCCGATCCGTCACTTATGAAAAGGCTTACAAGGACGGGCGCAACGGTTTATGATTTCTTCGGACGCGAGGAGCTGAGTGTACGCAACGCCGTGCCCACTGCCGAGGGAGCGATCGAGATCGCGATGCATGAGACCGACCGCACGGTCTTCGGCAGCAATGTCCTGATAATCGGTTACGGCAGACTCGGAAAGGCGACTGCGAGGCGGTTTTCGGCTCTCGGTGCGAATGTGACCGTATCCGCAAGGAAGAACTCCGATCTTGCCTGGATATCGGAGAGCGGATGTACCGCCGTCCGCACATCGGATATCCGCAGATATATTCCGAAAGCGGACATAATCGTGAACACGGTTCCGTCGCTCATATTGGGAGTAAAGGAGCTTGACGCGGTGGGAAAAGGCACCGTGATAATCGATCTTGCGTCGTCGCCCGGCGGCGTTGACTTCAAGTATGCATCCGCAAAGGGGATAAACGCGATCGCGGCTTTGTCTCTTCCCGGAAAGGTGGCGCCCGCCACGGCAGCGGAAGCGATATATGAAACGATCCTGAGTATTCTTGCGGAAAATCATTCGGAATAGGAGGAAAGGCTGATCATGCAGAATAAAACCATAGGCTTTGCTCTCTGCGGCTCCTTTTGTACACTTGAAAGAGTCTTACCGCAGATAGCAGCGCTGCGCGGCCTCGGTGCGGATGTTATTCCGATAATGTCCGAGATAGTATACTCCACCGACACCCGCTTCGGCACTGCCGAGCACTTTATTTCTTCGGTGAAGGGTATATGCGGCAGAGAAATAATCCACGATATAAAGGTAGCAGTGCTGATCGGACCGACAGGTCATTTGGATATGCTTATTATTGCCCCGTGCACGGGAAATACGCTCGGAAAGCTTGCGGCGGGGATAACGGACTCTTCGGTGACGATGGCGGCGAAGGCACATTTGAGGAATGAGCGTCCGATCGTGGTCGCGGTATCGACCAATGATGCCCTTGCGGCTTCCGCAAAAAATATAGGTGCTCTTATGAATAACAAGAATTACTTTTTCGTTCCCTTTACTGAGGACGCGCCGTATTCGAAGCCTCGTTCCTGCGTCGCCGATTTTTCGATGATACCGCAGACGGCATATGCGGCGTTTTCGGGCAAGCAGCTGCAACCGATGATCTATTAAGGAGCGGTTACAGAGAAAAGGCATAATCGGCGATGATGCCCGAGGCGGAGCCGCGCGACCCCCGCCGAAGCGGGGGTCGCACAAAAAAACGGGCGGCAGAGGGGAACGGTACGGCTTGAGAGAGAAGTGCATGAGCGGAGGGCACGGGGTGTTCAGAGGTAAGAGCCCGTTTTTTTACCGCGCCCTGCCGGGCGCGGCGCGGCTCCGCCATAAAAAAACGTCAGGGCGTCGGTCACGACGCCCTGACGATTCTCATATGACTTTTCGCAACGATAGCAACGATAGGAGTTCTTGGAATCACTTACCACCATTGCAAAAAGGTATCGCTCAGCATACCCAATGCGACGCCCAGCTCTTTCGCAATGTCTTCGGGGAGAGGATAATAGCTTGGATACTGCGAAAATCCATCCTGTGCGATGTCGGCGCTCTCGGGATCGCTTTCAAAGTTGCCGTTGAAGTCGGTATCGGCGGCGGAATCGTCGCTTTCCGTAGGCACTGCGTAAGAATACTTATTATCGCGTTCAAGATATATATTGCCTTGCGGGTCCGAGACGATCCAAATGTCGGTGGAGTTGTAGATCAGCTCATTTTTATCACAGGTATAAAGGCTTGCGAGATTGGTGATCCGTTTCATCAGCTTTTCGGTTTCTTCCTCACCGAGAGGTGCCTTTGAAAGGGCCTCCGAGATTCCGGAGCGAATTTTGTCGTTCAGGACATTCACCGTCGTCCCATTGAATGTTTCGCCTATAAGGCAGAAGCGGGAAAGTTCGCGGTCGGTCAACGCGGTCTTATAATTATCGTATACATCCTCGCGTGCATACCAGCGGGATTTACTGCAGCGTATCACATGTCTGACCTCATCAAAGAACATTGATGAACCGAAGCCGTCTGCCAAAAGCAAGGGCACCTCTTTATGAGAAAGGGTTCCCTTTACGCTGTTTGCCATTATCGGTTCGATCCCTTCTCCCGAGGGGAGGATCTTATATTTTTCGCCTTTGAATATCAGTTCGTTTTCCGAGTCGTCGGTATATACCGCAGTGTGCTCCCTCAGGTCGTCGATATATGTGCAGGAGCAGAGCCCGATGCAAACAAGAACGATGAGGACAAGCGCGGATACGCGTTTAAGTGTTTTCTTCATTGTCTGTTTTTCCTTTCCGCAGAGCCTTTTTGCCGGGTTTTAAGAGACCGAAGACCACTGCCGCTATTCCTATGACCGAAACGCAGGCACAAACGGTGATCTGCAATGCTTTTTTCATATTGCTCTCACTCCTTTATTCAAGATTAAGATGCTTTTTCATCACATTAAGGTTGATGATGCCGTAGACAAATCCGAGGAGCGCCGTAAGAAGGATCTCTCCGCACAAAGCGATGTGTGTCGTTGCCGCATAGTGGGTCGTTGCCCA
>CAUCSW010000048.1 GCA_958445555.1 uncultured Clostridia bacterium
CCGTTTTTCGGCAGGGCAGCTTTGCCTCGTCACACTGCCGCCCGTTTTGCGCCCTTCTAAAGAAGGGCGCGCGGCGCTGCCTGCGGTCGGTTTGTTGTTAAGCCTGCGTCTGTTCCGAAAGCGACCTTTTTACAGTGGCGTATCAGACTGCGGTAAGCCCGCGGTATTCGCCGACGGACATTCCGATCATTGTTACATCGGGTGCTGTTATGAGGTGTCGAAGATTGTCGACTTGCAGTTTCGGGGATTTATTTTTCACTTTTGAGTAAACTCATTTACAAAGCGATTTATCGATGATATCATTTAATTGTAAAGAGTCGTATCATCGACAAAGCGGGGATCGGATTATGAAATTTATAAAAGTGGATACATACAACGAATTGAGCCGAGAAGCTGCACTTGTTATCGCTTCTCAGCTGAAAAGCAAATCGGACTCGGTGCTCGGTCTTGCAACGGGCAGCAGTCCCGTCGGTACATATCGCGAGCTTATTAAAATGTATGAAAACGGGGAGATTGATTTCTCATCGGCTCGCAGCGTGAACCTTGACGAATATGTGGGTCTGTCGCCCGAGGACACACAAAGCTATGCCTATTTTATGAGGACAAATCTGTTCGATCATGTGAATATAAAAAAGGAAAACACCAATATCCCGAACGGGACCGCAGAGGATCTGGATGCCGAATGCCGCCGATATGACAAGCTCGTGCTGGAACTGGGCGGTGTCGATCTGCAGCTGCTCGGAATAGGAACCGACGGGCACATCGGCTTCAATGAGCCCGACAGTGTTTTTTCGAAACTTACGCATACCGTCAGACTTGCACAGTCGACGATCGATTCAAACGCAAGATTCTTTGAAAGTGCGGATAAGGTGCCCACGACCGCGATCACCGTCGGGATGATGACGATAATGCAGGCGCGGAGCGTTCTGCTCATAGCAAACGGTCCTTCAAAGCGCGACATTCTGAACAAGGCTCTCAACGGTCCCATTACCCCCGAAATACCCGCCTCAATTCTTCAGTTGCATCCCCATGTGACCGTCGTTTACAGTGAAAACTGAGGCTTGTTCTGCCGACCGTCTTAATTACGGTCTTACTGTGATTCTTTCGGCTCCCCTCTTTACCGCTCGGAGGGGAGCCGTTTTTGTTTTCCGACAACCGCAGTATTTTCACATATCCGCGGGCAGCGCCGCGGCGCGCCTGACACGGGAGCGACCTTTGTCGGGATCACTCAATTTTAACGCGCCAGCCGACATATTGAACAAGCCCGCTCCCGTGCGCGACCCCTGCGGGGTCGCGCGGCGCTGCCCGCACATCCTCATCTCCCCCGTCTTCTCCTCATCCGTTCATCACCTAAGCATCCCCCCTTTCCAAAAACACTCTCTACCGTGAAAAGCGGCAGAGAAGCGCCTCCCGCCTGCCGCCCGATTTACTGTTTTTTATCACTTTTGTACAGTCACGGCAACATAGTCCCGAAATCATTTATAAAAACCCGTTAATTATTAAACAAAGTTCTTGAAAAATCCGAAAAATGGTATATAATAAGATTGCAAAATAAAAAATTGGAGGAACTCAAAATGGTAAAAGTTGCTATAAACGGCTTTGGCCGTATCGGTCGTCTCGCATTCAGACAGATGTTCGACGCCGAAGGCTACGAGATCGTTGCGATCAACGATCTTACCGCTCCCGCTATGCTCGCACAGCTTCTTAAGTATGATACCGCTCAGGGCGGATACTGCGGAAGAATAGGTGAAGGCAAGCACACTGTTACCTCTACCGATGATTCCATCATCGTAGACGGTAAGGAGATCAAGATCTACGCTATTAAAGACGCTAACGAGTGCCCCTGGGGCAAGCTTGATGTCGATGTTGTCCTTGAGTGCACCGGCTTCTACTGCTCACTTGAGAAGAGCCAGGCTCACATCAATGCGGGCGCAAAGAAGGTCGTTATTTCCGCTCCCGCAGGTAAGGATCTTAAGACAATCGTTTACAGCGTAAACGAAAAGACCCTTACTAAGGACGACAAGATCATCTCTGCTGCTTCCTGCACCACTAACTGTCTTGCACCTATGGCTGACACACTTAACAAGTATGCTCCCATAGTCAGCGGTATAATGAGCACCATTCACGCTTACACCGGCGACCAGATGATCCTCGACGGTCCTCACAGAAAGGGCGACCTCCGCCGTGCACGCGCAGGCGCTGCAAACATCGTTCCTAACTCTACCGGTGCTGCAAAGGCTATCGGTCTTGTAATTCCCGAGCTTAACGGAAAGCTCATCGGCTCCGCTCAGCGTGTTCCGGTTCCCACCGGTTCAACCACCATTCTTACCGCCGTTGTAAAGGGCAAGGATGTTACCGTTGACGGTATTAACGCAGCCATGAAGGCAGCAGCTTCCGAGTCATTCGGATACAATGAAGACGCGATCGTTTCCTCCGATGTTATCGGTATGCGCTACGGCTCACTCTTCGATGCTACCCAGACCATGGTATCCAAGATTGACGACGACACCTATCAGGTTCAGGTCGTTGCTTGGTATGACAACGAGAATTCCTACACCAGCCAGATGGTTCGCACGATCAAGTACTTTGCCGAGATCTAAGTGTCCGCGACAAACACAAATCGGTTCGCTGCCCGTCAAGGGCGGCGGACCGCTTTTTATTTTTAAGAATAATGTTATGATGTGACAACGCAGAGCGAGCCCATCGGTATAAAGCCGATGTGCTCGCTCTGCGTTTGTTTTTATTATTATGATCCGCGATCATTATTGTTTACTGTCGGAACCGCTGTTCGCGGGCACCGTGCTTATTATTCAAGCTCAAATGCACCGGTATAAAGCCTGTAATAGGTGCCTTTTTGCGCTATGAGCTCATCGTGACTTCCGCGCTCGATTATCCTGCCTTTGTCAAGAACCATTATTACATCCGAATTTTTGACCGTTGACAGTCTGTGCGCGATCACAAATACCGTTCTGCCTTCCATAAGCTTATCCATTCCGCGCTGAACTATAGCCTCGGTGCGGGTATCTATTGAGGAGGTCGCCTCATCAAGTATCATTACGGGAGGATCGGCGACCGCCGCTCTCGCAATGGCGATCAGCTGCCGCTGACCCTGAGAGAGGTTGGCACCGTTATTGGTAAGCTCGGTATCGTACCCTTCAGGCAGGCGTGTAATAAAATCATCGGCACCCGAAAGCTTTGCGGCGGCAATACATTCCTCGTCGGTAGCGTCAAGTCTTCCGTAACGGATATTGTTTATGACCGAACCCGAAAACAGGTTGGTGTCCTGAAGCACTATCCCGAGGGACCGTCTCAGATCCTTCTTCTTTATCTTATTGATGTTGATACCGTCGTATCTTATCTTGCCGTCCGCAATGTCATAAAAGCGGTTTATAAGATTTGTAATGGTGGTCTTTCCGGCTCCTGTCGCACCCACAAATGCAACCTTCTGACCCGGCTCGGCATATACCGAAACATCATGGAGTACTATTTTTCCCGGAACATAACCGAAGTCAACATCCTTCATACGCACATCGCCCGAAAGGCGTGTATAGGTGACGCTGCCGTCTCTGTGCGGATGCCTCCACGCCCAGCAGCCCGTACGCTTATCGGCCTCCCTTACTCCGCCGTTGCCGTCGGGCTCGGCGTTTACGAGAGTCACATACCCGTCGTCGGTCTCGGGTCTTTCATCAATGAGGGCGAAGATCCTTTCGGCGCCCGCAAGGCCCATTACGATTGCGTTTATCTGCTGCGAAAGCTGATTTATGTTGCCTGTGAACTGCTTTGTCATATTGAGGAACGGCACTATCATATCTATTGAGAATACCAATCCGGCTGCCGACGACAACGCCCTGAAGCCGAAGTTGCCCATTCCCGAAAGCAGAAACAGACCTCCCGCCACCGCGCATACCACATAAAGGACATTTCCGATGTTCATTATTATCGGTCCGAGAGCGTTTGCATAGGCGTGTGCCCTGAAGCTGTCCTCATAAAGCTCGTCGTTTATTTTGTCAAAATCCGCCTTTGCCTCTTCTTCGTGGCAAAACACCTTTATAACCTTCTGACCGTTCATCATTTCCTGAACGAATCCCTCTGTGCGGGCAACGGATGCCTGCTGACGGACAAAGAACTTTGCCGAGCCGCCGCCGATCTTCTTTGATACGAATATCATTGCCACAACACCCAAAAGCACTACCGCCGTCATGGGAACACTGTACCACAGCATTATGAACAACACCGTCAACACTATAACGCCCGATGCGAGCAGCTGAGGCAGAGCCTGGGAAATGAGCTGCCTTAATGTGTCGATGTCATTTGTGTAATAGCTCATTATGTCGCCGTGCTTATGGGTGTCAAAATAGCTTATCGGCAGATCCTGCATACCGTCAAACATACGGCACCTGAATTTATCAAGAAATCCCTGAGTTATATATGCCATAAGCTGCGACTGCGCCGTCATAAACAGTATTGAAACAATATAGAGCGAAGCGAGGATACCGACCAGAGGCAGTATTTCGCCCTTTGCAAGCTGCCAAAGACCGTTTGCGGCCTCGGCGGTAAGACCGGTCTCTCCGATATATCCCGTAACGAGGGCAAGTATTTTCTGAGTGAATATCGCCGGTATTGAGGACACCGCCGCAGAGCCGACCGTACATATTATAACAAGCGTGGTCAAAACGGGGTAGAACTTGAACAGAAGCTTTATCAGTCTTCCCATAGTTCCTTTTTTTTCCTTTGGGCGACTCATCTTCTTATTCATTGTCCTCACCTCCGCTCATCTGCTGCTCGTAAACCTCGCGGTAGATATCACTTGTTTTAAGGAGCTCTTCGTGGGTTCCTCTTGCGGAGATCTTTCCGTTATCCATAACAAGTATAAGATCGGCATCCTCGACCGAGGAGATTCGCTGAGCTATTATTATCTTCGTTATTTCGGGAATATACTTTTTGAATCCCGCTCTGATAAGCGCATCGGTCTTTGTGTCCACCGCGCTTGTGGAATCGTCAAGTATCAATATTTTCGGACTTTTGAGAAGCGCTCTTGCTATGCAGAGCCGCTGCTTCTGACCGCCCGAAATATTTGTGCCGCCCTGCTCGATATAGGTGTCGTACCCATCGGGCAGGGTCTCTATAAACTCGGCGGCACAGGCAAGCTTACAGGCGGATTCTATCTGCTCATCCGTGGCGTTTTCGTTTCCCCACCTGAGGTTTTCCTTTATCGTTCCCGAAAAAAGGAGATTCTTCTGAAGGACCATTGCGACCGATTCGCGCAATGTCTCTATATCATAGTCACGGACATCTACGCCGGCGACACTGACACTGCCCTCGGTGACATCGTAAAGTCTCGGGATCAGCTGAACGAGCGTTGACTTGCTTGAACCTGTACCGCCGATTATGCCCACCGTCATTCCCGAGGATATTGCAAGGTCGATATCCGAAAGAGCATTCTTTTTTGCGGTCGCCGAATACTTGAAACTGACCTTGTCGAATGTGATCGAGCCGTCCTTCACCTCGGTCACGGGATTCTCGGGATTTTTGATGGCGGGGATTTCGCGAAGCACCTCATCTATTCGCTTGAACGATTCCGCAGACATTGTGAGTATAACATATATCATCGAAAGCATCATAAGCTGCATAAGGATCTGGAAACCGTAGGTCAGCATTGCGGTCATCTCACCGACATTTATCGCAGTTCCGCCCGATGTGATGATCAGCTTGGACCCGACGATCATTACGAATATCATATTGAAGTAAACGCAGGTCTGCATAAGAGGAGAGTTGAGCGCAACTATTCTTTCCGCGCGGGTGAAATCCTTTCGGATATCCTCTGCGGCGGCACCGAATTTCTGCTTTTCGTAATCTTCTCTGGCAAA
>CAUCSW010000049.1 GCA_958445555.1 uncultured Clostridia bacterium
ACGCCCTTGCAGGAGCGAACTACAACTGCTTTTACGACATCGCCTTTTTTCACGGTTCCGCCCGGAGTTGCCTTCTTAACCGAAGCAACTACTACATCGCCGATATTAGCGTACCTCCTGCCCGAACCGCCGAGAACGCGAATGCACATAAGTTCCTTCGCGCCGGTATTGTCGGCCACTTTGAGGTAAGTCTGTTGCTGTATCACAGTCTCTTCCTCCTTCGCTTACTTCGCCTTTTCGACGATCTCAACTACGCGCCATCTCTTGTCTTTCGAAAGCGGACGCGTTTCCATTACGAGGACGCGGTCGCCGACATGACACTCGTTGTTTTCATCATGGGCTTTGATCTTAACTGTATTCTTGATAATCTTCTTGTAGAGGGGGTGCTTTACATTGTCGGCGATGGCAATGACAACTGTCTTATCCATCTTATCACTGACGACCTTACCCACTCTCGTTTTACGAAGGTTTCTCTCAGTCATTGTAATTAACCTCCCTCATTAAGCTTTATTGCCGTCTTTGAGTTCATTCTCACGGATAACGGTGTTAACGCGTGCGATCTCTCTTTTTACGGCAGTAATGCGTGTCGGATTGTCGAGCTGGTTAATGGCAAGCTGAAAACGAAGATTGAAGAGCTCTTCCTTGAGATCCTTCAGATCTTTTTCAAGCTCTGCGTGGGTCTTTTCTCTGATTTCTTGAATATTCATTACTGCTCACCACCCATTTCTTCTCTTGTGACGAATTTGCACTTGATCGGGAGCTTGTTAGAAGCAAGACGCATAGCTTCCTTTGCGGTCTCTTCGTCAACTCCGCCGATCTCGAACATAACTCTGCCGGGCTTGACCACGGCTACCCAATACTCGGGAGAACCTTTACCGGAACCCATTCGGGTCTCAGCCGGCTTTTCGGTAATCGGCTTATCGGGGAATATTTTGATCCAAACCTGACCGCCACGCTTGATGTAACGAGTCATAGCGATACGGGCAGCTTCGATCTGATTTGAAGTTATCCATGCCGGCTCAAGAGCCTGAAGGCCGTACTCACCGTTGGAAACAAAGTTTCCGCGCATGGCTTTGCCCTTTAAGCGTCCTCTCTGAACGCGACGATATTTTACTCTCTTAGGCAGCAGCATTATTTAGCTCCCCCTTCCTTACGAGGCTTGCGGGCATCATGAAGCACTTCGCCGGTGTAGATCCAAACCTTGACACCGCTACGGCCGTAGGTGGTGTGAGCCTCTGCGAAGCCGTAGTCAATGTCGGCACGGATCGTCTGAAGCGGAATGGTGCCTTCATGGTAATGCTCGGTTCTTGCGATTTCAGCACCGCCGAGGCGGCCCGAGCACTGTGTCTTTATACCCTTTGCTCCGAAGCGCATTGTGCGGCCGATAGCCAGCTTCATCGCGCGGCGGAACGAAATACGCTTCTCAAGCTGAGCAGCAATGTTTTCTGCAACGAGAGTTGCATTGAGGTCGGGATTCTTGATCTCGACAATGTTGATGTTTACCGGCTTACCGAGCATTTTTTCGCAGGTAAGGCGAAGCTTTTCGATCTCTGCGCCGTTTCTTCCGATAACCATACCGGGCTTCGCACAGTGAATGTGAATGCGAACCTTAGCGGCATCTCTCTCGATCTCGATCTTCGGAACTCCGGCGGTGTAAAGTTGTTTCTTGAGATACTTACGGAGGTTATAGTCCTCAACCAAAGTATCGCCGAATTCCCCGTCCTTCACGAACCAACGGGAATCCCAGTTTTTGATAACGCCGACACGGAAACCGTTCGGATTAACTTTCTGGCCCATAACTCAACCTCCTCAGTCTTCTTTTTCTCTCAGTACGAGAGTGATATGGGATGTTCTCTTCAGTATGCGATGTGCTCTGCCGTGGTCCTTTGCGCGGATCCTTTTGAGGATCGGTCCGGGTCCGACATGGCACTCGGCAACATAAAGTTTTGACTTATCCATATTGTGGTTGACTTCAGCGTTCGCCACAGCGGATTTGAGCAGCTTCTCAAGATACTCACAAGCGGACTTCGGAGTATACTTAAGAATAGCCATGGCTTTGTCCGCGGGCTGGTTGCGGATCATATCAAGTACGATCTGAACCTTGCGGGGTGATATGCGGGCGTAATTGAGTTCTGCCCTTGCTTCCATAGTTTTTCTCTCCTTTCGACCGCTTATTTCGTGCTCTTCGCACCGGCGTGACCCTTAAAGGTTCTTGTCGGAGCAAATTCGCCGAGCTTATGGCCTACCATATCCTCGGTAACATATACCGGAACATGCTTGCGGCCGTCATGCACCGCTATTGTATGACCGACGAAATCGGGGAAAATAGTTGATGCACGGCTCCAGGTCTTGAGAACTCTCTTCTCACCTGCAGCATTCATTTCTTTTACTCTCTTCATGAGAGCTTCTTGGACATAAGGTCCTTTCTTAATGCTTCTTCCCATTGTTATTTCTCCTTTCGTCGGTTATTTAGCGTTGCGACGCTTTACGATATACTTATCGGTTGATTTGTGCTTCTGGCGGGTCTTGTATCCGAGTGCGGGCTTGCCCCAAGGTGTTACCGGACCGGGACGACCGATAGGAGCTCTGCCCTCACCGCCGCCGTGCGGGTGATCGCAGGGGTTCATGACCGATCCGCGAACGGTAGGTCTCCAACCCATATGACGCTTACGACCTGCTTTACCGATGTTGACATTCTCGTGCTCGGGATTGCTGACCTGTCCGATGGTTGCCTTGCAGGTAACGGGAACATTGCGGAGCTCTCCGGAGGGAAGTCTCAGAAGACCGTAGTTGCCTTCTTTTGCCATCAGCTGAGCCATATTTCCCGCCGAACGGGCGAGCTGAGCGCCTCTGCCGGGATAAAGCTCTATATTGTGAATGACGGTACCGACGGGGATATCGGTAAGCGGAAGTGCGTTACCGGTTTTAATGTCGACCCCGTTTCCCGAAATAACGGTATCTCCGACTTTAAGTCCGATAGGAGCCACGATGTATCTCTTTTCGCCGTCTTCATACTGAAGAAGTGCGATGAACGCGGTGCGGTTCGGATCGTACTCAATTGTCTTGACCGTTGCGGGGACTCCGTCTTTATCGCGCTTGAAGTCGATTATACGGTACTTCACGCGGTTTCCGCCGCCGCGATGGCGAACGGTGATTCTGCCGTAGCTGTTACGGCCTGCATTCTTCTTTACCACTTCGAGAAGGCTCTTCTCGGGAGCAACCTTTGAAAGCTCTGAATAATCGAGCACGGTCATTCCGCGAAGACCCGGAGTAGTAGGCTTGTAATGCTTAATTGCCATTTTATTCACTCTCCTGTTTTGGCTTAGCGGGGAATCGGTTCCCCATACATTGCCCGGAATCTTTCGTTCCGATTATCTCAGTCCCTCAAAGAAGGGGATCGGTTTTGAATCTTCGCTCAAGGTAACGATCGCCTTTTTCCAAGAAGGGGTGTAACCCGAATATCTGCCCATACGGCGCTCCTGGCCGCGAACATTCATTGTGTTGACCTTGACGACCTTAACTCCGAAAGCCTTGCTTACCGCTCTGGCTATCGAAACCTTATCCGCATCCTTTGCAACCTTGAAGGTGTATTTCTTACCCTCGATACCTGCCATGCTTCTTTCGGTGATGACGGGGGCGATAATGATTTCATGCTCGTTCATTATGCATAAACCTCCTCGATCTTCAATGCGGCGTTTTTGACTATTACAAGAGTGTCGGCGTTGACAATATCATATGTGTTGATGGTGTTTACGCCGGCAGTCTTCACGCCGGGGATGTTCGCTGCGCTCTTAACGGCATACTGCTCTGTTCCCTCAAGAACAAGAAGGGTCTTGCCGTTGGCGCCGATCGCTTTGAGGCAGTCAACGACCGTTCTGGTCTTGAAGCCCTCAAGCTTGAGTTCATCAAGAATGATGAGAGATTCGTTTGCAGCCTTGTCGGAAAGTGCCGACTTGAGAGCAAGTCTCTTAACCTTCTTGTTGAGTGTGTAGTAGTAATCTCTGGGCTTCGGTCCGAGAGCGATTCCGCCGTGGATCCACTGTGTGGCACGGATGGAACCCTGTCTTGCGTGACCTGTTCCCTTCTGTCTCCAAGGCTTGCGTCCGCCGCCGGAAACTTCGGAGCGGGTCAGTGTTGACTGAGTGCCCTGGCGCTGATTTGCAAGGTAATTGACGACCGCTGCGTGCATAACCGCTGCATTGGGTTCAATACCGAATATCGCGTCGCTTAAAGACATATCGCCGACCTTTTTGCCGGTCATGTCGAGTATTGTTGCATTAGGCATATCCTACACTCCTTTCCTTAAGCCTTAACGCTGTCTTTGAGAATTACGATTCCGCCCTTGGGGCCGGGAACGGCGCCCTTAACGGCGATTATGTTGTTCTCTGCGTCAATCTTTACGATGTCGAGGTTCTGAACGGTAACGCGCTCAGCTCCGAGGTGACCTGCCATCTTCTTGCCCTTCATAACGCGGGACGGGGTGCTGGAAGCACCGAGTGAACCGCCGTGGCGGGCAACCGGGCCGGTACCGTGGCTCATTTTAAGCCTTGAGAAATTCCAGCGCTTGATAACGCCTGCATATCCCTTACCTTTGCTGGTTCCGACAACATCGACCTTGTCGCCTTCGGCAAAGACATCAGCCTTGATTATATCGCCGACCTCATACTTTGCGATGTCGTCAACGCGAAGCTCGCGAAGAACCTTCTTGGGGGCGACATCGCCCTTACCGAAATGGCCCTTCATAGGCTTGTTTACCTTTGAAGCCTTCATATCGCCGAAACCGATCTGTACGGCTTCGTAACCGTCGTTTTCGATCGTCTTCTTCTGGCTGACCACACAGGGGCCTGCCTCGATAACGGTCACGGGAACGACCTTTCCGTTTGCGTCAAAAAGCTGGGTCATACCGAGCTTTTTTCCAACGATACCTTTCTGCATTGTTTATCCTCCTTAATGGTTATTGGTTGGCGTATTGCCAACTTGACCTGCCGACGAGCCGACATTTACAGTTTAATGTCGATATCGACACCGGCGGGGAGCTCAAGACCCATCAGAGCCTCAACAGTCTTGTTCGAGGGTCTGAGTACGTCGATAAGCCTTTTGTGGGTTCTGGATTCGAACTGCTCACGGCTGTCTTTATACTTGTGAACAGCGCGAAGGATGGTGACTACTTCTTTTTCTGTCGGAAGCGGAACGGGACCCGATACGCGTGCGCCTGTGCGCTTTGCGGTATCAACGATCTTTTCCGCCGCCTGATCCACGAGAGCGTGGTCGTAGCCCTTTACTCTGATTCTGATTTTTTCCTTAACTGCCATTTTTGACGCCTCCTTATTCGGTTGGGCGGGCTCACCGCCGATCGTTTTTTACACCGTGCCTCGTGTTTCACATAAGGCCAACATAAAACCGGACTGACTGAGCGTGAGATTCAGGCAGATCCGGGTACGATCTCGGTGAAAGCGAACGCAGCATGGCTTATCTGCGCCGTTTCTGACATATTTCTGTCGCCCGGTTTAAAATCGGACATACTCCGCGGAAATTTCCCGACACTCGGTCGGCCACCTCCCGCATCATCGCATATCTGCACTCGCGTGCCAAATTATAATAACACATTGTCCGCAATAATGCAAGTCTTTTTTTAGGTTTTTTTACATTTTTTCAAGGGACATTTCCGGCCTTCTCCGCCTGTCCGTATTGTCGTCATTTTCCGCGTTAATTTTGCTTTTCCACTATCCTGTATTCATTGCGGAATCGGAACATGGCGCAACTTCTTACGCCGCTTGCGAGATCGGCGTATTCGTCCTGATCAAACATATCAAGTACAGTGCAGAAGTACTCGCCGGTATCCTCATCCTCTATA